>CANFOR010000022.1 GCA_947448675.1 Betaproteobacteria bacterium | reverse complement strand
TAAGCACGCCAATGGTGCGTATGCAGCTATAAAAACCATAGCAAATCAACCCCATGGACGAACCCATTGCCACCTCCCGCTTGAACAAACGCATGGCCGAGCTGGGCTTGTGCTCGCGCCGCGAGGCCGACGAGTGGATCGAGCGGGGCTGGGTGCGCGTCAACGGCCAGCCCGCGCGCATGGGCCAGCCCGTCAGCGCCAGCGACCAAATCCAGGTGCACAGCGCGGCCAAGAACGCGCAGCTGCAGCAGGTCACCGTGCTGCTCAACAAACCCATGGGTTACGTCAGCGGCCAGGCCGAAGACGGGCACGAGCCGGCCATCACCCTCATCAACCCGCGCACGCATTGGCGCGAAGACCCATCCAAGCAGCGCTTTACGCCGCCGCATTTGCGCAACCTGGCCCCGGCCGGGCGGCTCGACATCGACTCCATCGGCCTTTTGGTGCTGACGCAAGACGGGCGCATTGCGCGCCACCTCATCGGCCAAGACTCCGAGATTGAAAAAGAATACCTGGTGCGCGTGGGCTATGGCGACGTGATGCCCACCGAGGGCCCCGACCGCGGCGCAGGCACCAGCCCCAAGAACACCCAGGCGGGTTTCCCCGAGGAAAAAATGGAGCTGCTGCGCCACGGCTTGTATTTAGACGGCCAAGCGCTTTTGCCCGCCAAGGTGAGCTGGCAAAACGAAGAGCAGTTGCGCATCGTGCTGCGCGAGGGCAAGAAGCGGCAGATTCGCCGCATGTGCGAGCTGGTGGGCCTGCGCGTGGTGGGGCTCAAACGGGTGCGCATTGGCCGGGTGGTGCTGGGCCAGTTGCCGGTCGGCGCATGGCGCTATTTGGGCACCCACGAAAGGTTTTAAGCATGCCATTTACGATTTCAAACGCTATCAAATTAATAGCTGCTTACGCACTATTGGTGGGCGTTGCAGGCGTTTTTGCCCAACAAAAGACCGTCGATGCCATCTGCAGCACCGACCAAACTTGGTGCGAGTTGGCCGCGCAAGAATACACGCGTGAAACCGGCGTCAAAGTGCTGCAAACCCGTAAGGCCACCGGCGAGGCGCTGGCCCAGTTGCGCGCCGAGGCCAACAACCCCAAAACCGACATCTGGTGGGGCGGCACTGGCGACCCGTACCTGCAAGCCGCTGAGCTGGGCTTGTTAGAGCCCTATCGCCCAGCTTACATCAACGACCTCTACGCCTGGAGCGTGCGCCAATACGCCATGACCCAAAACATGGTCGGCGGTTTCTACACCAGCGCCATTGGTTTTGGCTGGAACACCGAGTTGCTCAAGAAAAAGAAGCTGCCCGAGCCCGCATGCTGGGCCGACATGCTCAAACCCGCGTACAAGGGCGACATCGAGATTTCGCACCCCGCCTCCAGCGGCACGGCCTACACCATCTTGGCGGGCTTGGTGCAGCTGATGGGTGAAGACGCGGCTTTTGACTACATGAAGAAGCTGCACAAAAACATCAGCAACTACACCCGCAGCGGCACCGCCCAAGCGCCCAATGTGGCCAAGGGCGAGGTGGCGGTGGGCATTAGCTTTATCTTCGGGTTCGACGGCTGGCGGCAAAACCATTACCCCGTAGCCACCGCCGCGCCCTGCGAGGGCACCAGCTATGAAATTGGTGGCATTGCCTTGGTCAAAGGTGGCCGTAACAAAGCTGCAGGCCAGCACTACTACGACTGGCTGATGAGCCCCGCCGGCCAGGGCATCGGCGCCAAGGCCAACAGCCTGCAGGTGCCTGCTAACAAAAGCTTCAAACCCGACCCGCGCATTCCGCTGATGGACAATGTGCGCCTGATCAAATATGACTTTGAAAAATTTGGCAAATCGGCCGAGCGCAAGCGTTTGCTAGAGCGCTGGCAAAAAGAGGTGGAGTCGCTACCGCGCTAAACAGGGCTCTTGAAATCCTCCTACACGCCCCACACCTTGGGGCGTTTTACTGTTCTTCTTTCTTTTATTTGAATCCAATTCCCATGAGCACCAAACACTCCTTCCAAGCCGAAGTTGCGCAGCTACTGCACCTCGTTACCCACTCGCTCTACAGCAACAAAGAAATCTTTGTGCGCGAGCTCATCTCCAACGCCTCCGACGCCTGCGACAAGCTGCGTTTTGAGGGCTTGAACAATGCCGCGCTCTACGAAGACGCGCCCAATTTAGAAGTGCGCGTAGCCTTCGACAAAGCCGCTAAAACGCTGACCATTACCGACAACGGCATTGGTCTTTCAGCGCAGGAAGCCATTGACAACCTGGGCACCATTGCCAAGAGCGGCACGCGCGAATTCATGGGCAAACTCGAGAGCCAAAAGCAAAGCGATGCCAAAGAGCAGGGCGCGCTCATTGGCCAGTTTGGCGTGGGCTTTTACTCAGGCTTTATCGTGGCCGACAAAATCACCGTCGAGTCGCGCCGCGCCGGTTTGGCAGCCAGCGAAGGCGTGCGCTGGGTCAGTACCGGCACCGGCGACTTTGAGGTCGACGCCATCGAGCGCCCTGCGCGCGGCACCAGCGTTACGCTGCACCTGCGCGAAGACGCTTTGGACTACGCCAGCGCCTGGAAGCTCAAGGGCATCATCAACAAATACGCCGACCACATCAGCCTGCCCATCCTCATACAAAAAGAGGAGTGGAAAGAGGGCGAAGACAACAAGGGCGGCGAGATGGTCACCACCGACGTGTGGGAAACCGTCAACCAAGCCAGCGCCCTGTGGACGCGGCCCAAAAAAGACGTAAGCGACGAGCAGTACACCGAGTTTTACAAGGCCGTGAGCCGTGACTTTGAACCGCCCCTGGCCTGGAGCCACAACCGCGTCGAGGGCAGCACCGAGTACACGCAGCTGCTTTTTATCCCCAGCAAAGCCCCGCACGATTTGTGGAACCGCGAGAAGCGCGGCGGCGTCAAGCTCTACGTCAAGCGCGTCTTCATCATGGACGACGCCGAGGCCCTGCTGCCCGTCTACATGCGCTTTGTCAAAGGTGTGGTTGACTCTGCCGACTTGCCGCTCAACGTGAGCCGCGAGCTGCTGCAAGAAAGCCGCGACGTCAAAGCCATCCGCGAAGGCAATACCCGCCGCGTGCTGAGCATGCTCGAAGACCTGGCCAAGAGCGAAGACCAAGCGCAAAAGGACAAGTTCGCCAGCTTCTACGCCGAGTTTGGTGGTGTGCTCAAAGAAGGCCTGGGCGAAGACTTTGCCAACCGCGAACGCCTGGCCAAACTGCTGCGTTTCAGCACCACCAGCAGTGACGCCGTGAGCGTGAGCTTTGCCGACTACAAAGCCCGCATGAAAGAAGGCCAAGAGGCGATCTACTACATCACCGCCGAGACCCTGGCCGCAGCCAAAAGCAGCCCGCAGCTCGAAGTGTTCAAGAAAAAGGGCATCGAAGTTTTGCTCATGACCGACCGCGTAGACGAATGGGCGCTGGGCTTTATGAATGAGTTTGACGGCACGCCTTTGCAGTCCGTCGCCAAAGGCGCGGTGGACTTGGGCACGCTGCAAGACGAGGCCGAAAAGAAGGCCGCTGAAGAAGCCGCCGAAACCTTCAAACCCCTGCTGGCCAAGCTCAAAGAAGCGCTGAAAGACAAAGCCGAAGACGTGCGCGTCACCAGCCGTTTGGTGGACTCCCCGGCCTGCCTGGTGGTGCAAGACGGCGGCATGAGCAACCAGCTCGCCCGCATGCTCAAACAAGCCGGGCAAAGCGCGCCCGACACCAAGCCGGTGCTCGAGGTGAACACCGAGCACGCGCTGGTGAAAAAGCTAGAAGGCTCGGTGCACTTCCACGACCTGGCCCACATCTTGTTTGACCAAGCCCTGCTGGCCGAAGGCGGCATGCCCGCTGACCCAGCGGCCTATGTGAAGCGGGTCAACGCACTGCTGGCTTAAACGGGCTGCAACGGGCCTCAGCGGCTCAGGCCATCAACGGCTCTTGCGCCATGGCCTCGATTTGCTCTTCCAGCATGTGCAACTGGCCTTGCCAGTAGTCGCTGGTGCCAAACCACGGAAAGTTGATGGGGAAGATGGGGTCGGCCCAGCGCCGCGCCAACCAGGCGCTGTAGTGGATCAGGCGCAGGGTGCGCAGTGGCTCAATCAGCGCTAACTCGCGGCGGTCGAAGCTGCGAAACTGCTCGTAGCCTTCGAGCAGGGCGCTGAGTTGCTGGGTGCGTTGGCGGCGCTCGCCGCTCAGCAGCATCCACAGGTCTTGCACGGCGGGGCCGCTGCGCGCGTCGTCCATGTCAACAAAGTGCGGGCCGGGTTCGGGGCGGTCCGCAGGCGTCCACAAAATATTGCCCGGGTGGCAGTCACCATGCAGGCGGATGGCCTTGTTTTCAGAGCTGAAAGTGCCTGAAACGCCCGCCAGTTGTGCGTGTATAGCTATTAATTTTATAGCTTCATCGCAGCGCGCCTGCCATGCGCCTTGCACGTCGAGCGGGATCATTTGCTGGGCCAGCAGCCAGTCGCGCGGCTCTTGGCCAAAGCTCTGCACGTTGAGCGCGGGGCGCTGCACAAAGGGCGTGCGCGCGCCCACGGCGTGGATGCGGCCCAAGAAGCGGCCGATCCATTCGAGCACATCGAGGTCTTCTAGCTCGGGCGCGCGGCCTCCGCGGCGCGGGCACACGGCAAAAGCAAAACCGGCGTGCTGGTGCAGTGTTTGGCCTTGCAGCAGCAGCGGGCCGATGACCGGAATTTCCGCCGCCATCAGCTCCAGCGCAAAGGCGTGCTCTTCTAAAATTTGCGCCTCGCTCCAGCGCTCCGGGCGGTAGAACTTCACCACCACTTCGCTGTGGCCCAAGTAAGGCTCTTCCAGCGCCACCTGGTAGACGCGGTTCTCGTACGAGCTCAGGGCCGTGAGCCGCCCGTCGCCATGCAAACCCAGCGTGGCCAGTGCGTCCAGCACCACGTCGGGGGTTAAAGTTTCATAGGGGTGCAAAGTGGGCATGGGCTGATTGTGGGGCACAGCGGCTTTAAACTTTTTGGCCGCTACACTGTTTGCACAAATCATCATTTCGGAGACAAACCCATGCCCCGTTTTAAACCCACGTGTAAACCTACGCTAGCGCGCCTCGTGCTTGCTGCCGCTGCTCTGTTTTCAGGAGCGCTCTGCGCACAAACCAGCGTGCTTTTCATTGGCAACAGCTTCACCTATGGCGCGGGTTCGCCGCTGCGCTACTACCGTGCCGACACGGTGAGCGACCTGAACCGCGAGGGCCAGGGTGGCGTGCCCGCGCTGTTCAAGTCTTTCACCCAGCAAGCCGGTTTGCATTACGAAGTGGCGCTAGAGACGCGCGGCGGCACCGGCATCGACTGGCATTTGGCCAACAAGCTGGCCCTGGTTACCCAGCGGCCTTGGGACTTGGTGGTGGCGCATGGCTTTAGCACCTTGGACGCCAAGAAGCCCGGCGACAGCGCTACCCTGGTGCAAACAGCCCAGCAATTGGCCGAGGCTTTGCAAGCGCGCAATCCCCAGGCCCGCCTGCTGCTCGAGGCCACTTTTCCGCGTGCCGACGAAACCTATGGCCCCAAGGGCGCGTGGTACGGCAAAAGCGTAGCCACCATGGCGCAAGACGTGCGCGCGGCCTATGAGCTGGCCGCCAAGACCAGCCTTGTCATCAAGGGCGTGATCCCGGTGGGCGAGGCTTGGGTGCGCGCCATGGACGCCGGCATTGCCGACCCCAACCCCTTTGACGGTATCGACGCGGGCAAGCTCAACCTGTGGACCTATGACAACTACCACGGCAGTACGGCGGGCTACTACCTCAAAGGTCTGGTGGTGTTTGGCAGCATCACCCACCTGGACCCGCGTTCGCTGGGCGGCAATGAGTGCTCAGGATTTGAGCTGGGCTTGTCGGTAGTGCAAGTCAAGGCCTTGCAGCAGGTGGCGTTTGAGCAGTTGGCAGCCAGCCCCGGTTTGGTGGTTCCGGCTGCGCCGCTGGTGGTGCCCGCTGCGGAGCTGCCCCAGCGCTGTTTGCCTGGGCATTGAGTACGCGCTAGCTAGGCGCGCAAGCTCAGCGCAGATCGAGTGTGGGCGCGGTGTTTTAAACCGCTTGCACAGGGGCTACTCCATCGGCCTCTATGCTGCTGAGCAAGCGCATGTCGGCCACCGAGTGGTCACCGCCGTCCCAGTGCACGGCGTCGGTGTAGCGCATGCCAAAGGCGATGTCCTCGCCACTGTAGGCTTGGGTGGCATAGACCTGAGCCGCCAGCGAAGGGTCGCGCGCCGTCACGCTCAGCATCATGCGCAGGCCCTGCACTTGCGCACTGCCCGCCAGCATGCCGTGCAGGGGGCTGTGCGCGTCGATGGTGTGCATCAGCGTCCAGGTAAGCGGAAAGTAGGGGAAGTCGGCGCGCGTGAGTTTCAGGTCTACCGCACGGCGAAAGCGCTGCCCGTTTTCGCTCTGCTCAACCAGCAGCACAATGGCGCGCGCATTGGCGTCCATCAGCGCGTCTGCGCGGCCATTGCCAATGCGGATCATCAGCGTTGGATGGCCATTGGACTGCGTGATAACGGGGTTCTTGGCAAACAAAATTTTGGCGCGCGGTTTAGAAAAGCGCACAAACACCAGGCCAGTGGTGGTGGCGGTAAACAGCATGCCGATAAAAATCTCCACCGTGGCCACGGTATGCCCGTAGCGCGTAGCCGGTGCCATGGCGCCATAGCCCACGGTGGCCAGGGTTTCTACGCTGAAAAAGAAGGCGTCGAGCAGCGAGCCCGGCGGCAGGTTGGCCACGCTGCCCGGTGCCCAAAAATACAAGAGCGCAAAGGCCAAATTGATCGCCCCATAGGCTAGCACCAGCAGCGCAAAAAACGCGGGCCAGCCCAGCGTGAGCGCCAGGTGGTAGGGGTCGCGCAGGTCGAAGCGGGCCACGCCCAGTTTCTCTAAGCGCAGGGTGCCTGAGGCCGATGCCAGCGTGGTGTGCGAGTTGTGGTGCTGCGGGTGCATGCGGCCATTATGATGGCGCACCCCTTCATTGCAAACCCGCCACCATGCCGATTCGTATTTTGTCTTCTATGGCCACCAAACAGGTCTTGGCCGACCTCGTCGCCCGTTACCCGGCCTTGCCTACCCAACCTGTGGCAGTCGAGTCGGTTGGCGGCGTAGACGCAGCCAAGCGCGTGCAAGCGGGTGAGGCGCTCGACGTGGTCGTGCTGGCCGCCAAAACCATCGACGAGCTGATCGCCAGCGGCAAGTTGCTAGCGGGCAGCCGGGTTGACCTGGTGCGCTCGGGCATTGCCATTGCGGTGCGCGCCGGTGCTGCGCAGCCTGCTATCGAAACAGAAGCAGATGTGAGGGCGGCGGTGCTCGCGGCCAGCAGCATTAGCACCTCGACCGGGCCCAGCGGCGTGTACTTGGCGCAACTGTTTGCGCGCTGGGGCATTGCCGAGCAGATCCAAAGCCGCATGGTGCAAGCGCCGCCCGGCGTGCCGGTGGGCAGTTTGGTGGCCAGTGGCCAGGTGGCCTTGGGCTTTCAGCAGCTAAGCGAACTCATGGTTCTGCCCGGCATCACGGTGCTAGGGCCCATGCCCGAGGCGATCCAAAGCATCACCACCTTCAGCGCGGGCATTTCAGCCAACTGCCCCCAGGTGGAGGCGGTGCAGGCGCTGCTGGGGTTCATGGCTGCGGCCGAGGTGGCGGGCACCAAGCGCAAGAACGGGATGGAGCCCACTTAGGCGCTTTGTTCCCCGGCAGCGAACGCACCCACTCCATGCCATTGGGCTCCATAGCTGCAGCGGTGCGCGCTCACTGTGATGCCGGTGGACTTTTCAAACTCGGGCAAGACCTGTTGGTAAGCGCTAGAAAAGCCGCCTGACACCATCACTTTAACTTGGGCTTGCGCTGCGCCTGCCGCCAGTGCATAGCCCGCTGCTGCCGAGCTATTTGTGCCAATTTACCTGTCATTTTTGCGCATTTCTAGAAGATAAATTGCCCGAAAGGCGCATAAAGCGTACGTATGCAGCCATATATTTTATAGCGATACCATGTGCCCATGGCGTGGGTCGCCACCACCTGCCAGCACCTGGGCATAGATGCTTTGCAGGGATTGCGGGCCTTGGTGTTGCTGCACCAACAGCCAAGGTGCAGCGGGGTTTTGCACGCGCTGGGTAAAGGCTTGCCACGATGCCAGTAAGCGCTGGCCCAGCTCGGCAGGGCCCCATTCGGCGCTGCGTTTTTTGATTTGCGCAGGCGCAAAAAACAGCGTGGCCTTGGGGCCGGGCAGCTCGCGCGCGCCGCCCAGTTGGGCTACATGCGCACCGCCGACCGAGCAGCTGTAACGCATCGCACTAAAGCGCTGGTGCACCTGCATGCGCAGCGCGGCATTGCCAGCAAAGTCGATGTAGGCACAGCTGCTCTCTGCGGGCAGCGCGCCCAGCTCGTCGTAGCTGAGCACGCGGCTGTAGCAGCCCAGGCTTTCGCAAAAAGCTTTGTTGGCGGCAGATGTCAAACCCACGACCTCCAGGCCGCTGCGCTGGGCCAGCATAAAGGCCGTGCCGGAGGCGGTTTTGCTCGACGCGCTGGACAGCAGCAGGGTGTTGGCGCCAAAAAATGCGTTGTCGGCAAAGAAGTCGTCAATCAGCCACGAGGTGATGAATAGCGGGCGCAGCAGGGCCTGTAGGTCTTCGCTGGCCACGCGGTAAAACGGGTCGCTGGCGCAGCGCAGGTATTGGTTGTACACACTGTGCAAGGCTTGGCGGTGCGTGGCACCGTCGCTCAAGCTGGCCTCGCTCAGGCGGGTGGGCGTGAGCACCACACTGCTGGCCATGGGCCAGTAGCCATACAGGCGCTCGCCCACAGCCACGCCGCTGTGGCTGCTTTGCACCACGCTGCCAAAACCCCAGACCGGGATGCGGCCCCAGCCATCTGGCGCGGGGTAAAAGCCCCAGTAGTTCATGGCCTCGCCAAAGGCGGCATAGGTGATGTTATTGGCCGTGAGGGCAAAGCGTTCGATGCGCACGCGCACTTGGCCGTCTGGTAGCGCAGCGTCTTCTACCGTGCGCAACTCGGTAGTGGCCAACGCGTCTTTGCGCACTAGAAAATCGGTGTGGCTCATGGGGGCTCCTTTGCAGGGATTCTATGCGTGAGCTACCGCGGAACTGGCTCCGTCAAGCCGCCAGCAGCGCCCCCTTGAGGGGGTAGCACCGCAGGCGCTTTGGGGGTGGGTAGGAAAAACGCGCTTCGGGGGTGGGCGATCAGGTCAATGACAAGTCCACCACAATGTTGCCGCGAGTAGCGTTGGAATAAGGGCAAACCTTGTGCGCGGTGTCGATCAGGTCTTGCGCCACGGCGCGGTCCATGCCGGGCAGGCTCACCACCAGCTTGGCGGCAATGCCAAAGCCAGCGGGGATGGGGCCGATGTCGATGCTGGCGTCAATGGCTGCGTCGGCCGGCACGGTGATCTTTTTCATACCGGCCACGTGCTTCATGGCTCCCATAAAGCAGGCGCTGTAGCCCGCCGCAAAGAGCTGCTCGGGGTTGGTGCCGGTGCCTGCGCCGCCCATGGCTTTGGGGGGCGAGAGCTTGACGCTCAACAGGCCGTCGTCGGTGCTGGAGCTGCCGTCGCGGCCACCCGTGGTGTGGGCGTGGGCGGTGTAAATAACTTTGTCGAGTACGGTGGGCATGGTGCTTCCTTTCAAGAGAGCGGGTGGAAAAAACTAATGTGCGTGCAATAGCTGTGCGCGGAACTGGCGCACCTGCCGGTTGAACGCAACCAGCTCACTCACCGAGCATTGTGATGCAGCCAAAACGCAGGCCGGTATTTGGGCTGCTCGTACTTTGAGCTTGCGGCCCGCAGCCGTCAAGTGCAGGTGCACGCGCCGCTCGTCTTCGCTGGAGCGCTGGCGTTGCAGCAAGCCCAGCACTTCGAGGCGCTTGAGCAGCGGGGTCAGGGTGCCCGAGTCGAGCAGCAGGCGCTGGCCCAGCTCGGAAACCGTTTGTGCGTCTTGCTCCCACAGGGCCAGCATGGCCAGGTACTGCGGGTAGGTCAGGCCCAGCTCGGCCAGCAAGGGCTTGTAGAGCTTGGTCATGGCCAGTGAGGCGGAATACAGCGCGAAGCAGACTTGCTTGTCGAGCGCCAAGAGGGTTGCGGCATCGGGCTTGCTGGGGTTTGCTTTTGCAGGCATGGTTAAATTATAGCTCCCAATTAAATTGTGAGCAATTGAATTGTTGCATTCTGTGTTGACAGGCGCTGCAGCGACCGTGGTGAAAGCACCCAGGCAACGGGCTTGGCTGGCATGATAGGGTAGGCGCAAAGGAGAATCCATGTTCGACTACATCATCATCGGCGGCGGCTCAGCGGGTTGTGTGCTGGCCGCGCGTTTGACCGAAGACCCTGCCGTCAAAGTTTGCTTACTCGAATCGGGTGGTGCTGACAAAAGCGTGCTGATCCATTGCCCCGCAGGCCTGGCCCTGATGGCGCAGACCGGGCAGGCTAATTGGGCTTTTGAGACCACGCCCCAAGTTGGCCTGGGCGGGCGCAGGGGCTACCAGCCGCGCGGCAAGGTGCTGGGTGGTTCCAGTTCGGTCAACGCCATGATCTACATCCGCGGCCAGCGCGAAGATTACGGGTATTGGGCGGCGCAAGGTAATGCGGGCTGGGGCTTTGATGATGTGCTGCCCTACTTCAAAAAGGCGGAGCACAACGAACGCGGCGGTGACGCTTGGCACGGTAGCGGCGGCCCGCTGAACGTGATGGACTTGCGCAGCCCCAGTCGCTTGGGGCCATTGTTTATCCAGGCCGCGCAGCAGGCGGGCTATACCGCCAACGCCGACTTCAATGGCGCCAGCCAAGAGGGTGTGGGCAGGTTCCAGGTCACTCACCAAAACGGCGAGCGTTTCAGCGCGGCCAAGGCCTACCTCACACCCAACTTGGCGCGGCCCAATTTGCAGGTAATTACCGGGGCGCACACCACGCGTATTTTGTTGGACGGCAAGCGCGCGGTGGGCGTGGAATACCGCCAGGCGGGCAGCGTCAAGCAAGTCAAGGCTGCGTGCGAGGTGCTGTTGTGCGCGGGTGCATTGCAGTCGCCGCAGGTGCTGATGCATTCCGGCATTGGCCCGGCCGCGCATTTGCAGCAGCTTGGGATTGCCGTGGTGCACGACGCACAGGGTGTTGGCCAAAATTTGCATGACCATGTGGACGTGGTGCAGGTGATGGACGCACCGCACTTGAAAGACTCCTTCGGCGTGTCGCCCAGCGGCATGCTGCGCGCCATCCAAGGTGTTTTTGAATGGCGCAAACAACGCAGCGGCATGTTCACCACCAATTTTGCCGAGGCCGGTGGCTTTATCAAGAGCCAGCCAGGTGAGGCGACGCCCGATTTGCAGCTGCACTTTGTCATTGGCAAGCTGCTAGACCATGGCCGCAAGCCGACCATTGGCCATGGTTATTCTTGCCACGTCTGCCTGCTGCGCCCGCAAAGCCGAGGCAGCGTGCAATTGGCCAGTAAAGACCCATTGGCCGCACCCCTGATCGACCCCAATTTTCTGGCCGAGCCTGATGACATGTCACGCATGCTGCGCGGCTTCAAACTCATGCGCCGTGTCTTGCAACAGCCCGCACTGGCCGCTCTGGGTGGGCGTGAATTGCCCATGACCGCGAAAGCGCAAACCGACGCCGAAATCGAAGCGGTGATCCGCGAATGGGCCGACACCATCTACCATCCGGTCGGCACCTGCCGCATGGGCAATGGCCCGCTCGATGTGGTCGACGCCCAGCTCAAAGTGCATGGCATCGAGGGCTTGCGCGTGGTCGATGCGTCCATCATGCCGCGCGTGGTGAGCGGCAACACCAATGCGCCCACCATCATGATTGCCGAGAAGGCTGCCGACATGATTCGCTCGGCTTGAATTTGCACAACCAGTCTCCCGCACTCACCCCCGAAAGCGCTTCCTGGTTAGCGCCAGTGCTATCCAAAAAGAAGCACAGGCATACAGCGCCAAGACCAACAAAGCACGCACGGGGTGTGCGGGCCATTCGTTCAAGAACAAGGGGCGTACCAGTTCAATGGCTTGTGTGAGCGGCAGCCATTCCGACACGGCACGCACCGCGCCGGGCAATTGCTCACGCGGGAAGAACACGCCCGAGAGAAACATCATCGGCGTAAGAAACAGCGTGAAGTAGTAGGTGAAAAAATCGTAGCCCTGTGCCAAAGCGTTGAAGATCAGCGCAATGGAGCTGAAGGTGATGCCGACCAAAAGCAGGAGTGGCAAAGCCAGCAGCAGCTTGGGTGCGTAGCTGATGCCAAGGGCCAACATGACGCCCAAAATTGCGGTCGTGGTGAAGATGGATTTAAAACTGGCCCACAACATTTCGGCCAACAAAATGTTGTCTAAATCCACCGGCGCGTTCATGATGCCATCCCATGTTTTTTGCATGTGCATGCGTGAGAAGGCCGAGTACAAGGCCTCAAAACTCGCCGCTTGCATAGCGCTCATGCAAATCGAGCCGCTGGCCAAAAACAAAATATAGGGCACCTTGGCATGGCCCAATTGCACCTCACCTACCAGCAGGCCCAAGCCATATCCAAAGGCCACCAACGTGATGAGCGGCTCGGCAATATTGCCCACCAAACTTGGCAGCGCCAGCTTGCGCCAGGCCAAGAGGTTGCGCAAAAAAACCGGCCACCAGCGCATAGAAAGCGCCGGGGCACGCCAGTCCGATGGGCTTGAACTCATGCGTTCTCCCGGATTTGGCGGCCTGTTAATTTCAAAAATAAATCTTCTAAATTGGCGGGGCGGTGCAGGGTGCGCAGGCCAGGGTAGGCAGCGAGTGCGTCGAGCAAAGGTTTGGCCTCTTGGGTGTAGAAGAAGGCTGTTTCGCCACTGGTCTCTACCCGCGCGGCGAGCTGTTGGAGCGGGCTGTTGACCAGCTCCAAGGCACCCACGCCAAACACCTCTACTACATCGGGCTCCAGGTGCTGGGCGATCAAGTCGCGTGGCTTGCCTTCGGCAATTTTGTGGCCGTGGTCGAGCACCAGCAAGCGGTGGCACAGGCGCTCGGCCTCGTCCATAAAGTGGGTGGTGAGCAAGATCGACTTACCCTGTTGCAGCAGCACTTGCAGGCGTTCCCACATCAGGTGGCGCGCTTGCGGGTCCAGTCCGGTGGTGGGCTCGTCGAGGATGAGCAGTTTGGGGTCGTTTACCAAAGCGCGCGCCAAGCTCAGGCGCCGCTTCATGCCCCCGGAGAGCTCGCTGGGTTTGGCATCGGCCTTGTGGCTGAGCGCGGCAAACTCCAGCAGGCGCGGAATGCGTTCGCGAATGGCGGCGTTTTGCATGCCGAAATAGCGACCATAGACCAGCAGGTTTTCGGTGCAAGTAAAGTCGGGGTCGAGCGTGTCGAACTGGCTCACCACGCCGAGCTGGGCCTTGATGGTCAGCGCGTCGCGCGGCATCTCCAAGCCCAACGCGCGGATGCTGCCACCGCTGGGTGCGGTAAGCCCCAGGCACATGCGGATGCTGGTGGTTTTGCCTGCGCCATTGGGGCCGATCACGCCCAGGCATTCACCAGGGGCAATGGCAAAGCTCAGGTCGTCTACTACCAGGCTGCTGCCGTAGCGTTTGCTCAGATGCGCAACTTCTAGCAAAGGCGCGCTTGCGCTTTGTGTGCTGACAATGGAGCTATCGGCAGGGTGCGGCATGGCTTGCATTGTGCCAGTCGATAATCAGCGCATGTTTGAACGATTATTTATTTTGCTGCAGCACTGCATGCCCCAAGTTGCCATCACCCGTTTTGCCGGTTGGGTGGCCGCAGGCGAGTGGGGCGCGCTGACGCACCGCATCATCCGCAACTTTGTGGCGCGCTACAAGGTCAACATGGCCGATGCCTTGGACGCACGCATCGAGAGCTACGCCAGCTTCAATGCCTTCTTTACCCGCCCCTTGCGGGCCGATGCACGGCCCTTGGCGCAGGTTGCCTGGGTCTGCCCGGTAGATGGCGCTGTGAGCCAGCTCGGGGCCATCAGCGGCAACGCGGGCGACCAAATCTTTCAAGCCAAAGGGCACAGCTACAGCACCACCGCGTTGGTCGGTGGCGACACCGAACTGGCCGCGCAGTTTGCCCACGGCCAGTTTGCCACCATCTACCTCAGCCCGCGCGACTACCACCGCATCCACATGCCGCGCGCGGGCCGCTTGCTGCGCATGCTGCATGTGCCGGGTGATTTGTTTTCGGTCAACCCGGCCACGGCGCGTGGCGTACCCGGCCTGTTTGCGCGCAACGAGCGGGTGGTCTGCGTGTTTGCCTGCCCTGCCAGTGGAATGCCTTTTGTGATGGTCTTGGTGGGTGCCACCATCGTCGGCAGCATGGCCACGGTGTGGCACGGCTTGGTGAACTCGCCGCGCCCTGGCCAGCTGCGTGGGTGGCACTATGCCGACCAAAACATCGTGCTAGAGCAGGGTGCCGAGATGGGTCGCTTTTTGCTTGGTTCGACCGTAGTGCTGCTGGCACCGCAAGGTCGTATGGCCTTTGAATCCTCTTGGATTGCAGGGCGCTCTGTACGGCTGGGCGAGGCCATGGCTGCGCAGTAAAAATGACTGCAAGGCGCACAGGATGTGCGTTGGTAGCTATTTATTTTGTAGCTATTGTGTTCTGCTTTTTGCGTTGACGTGCTCTGAACTTTGCTTGCGTGGGTGGGCTTGCGCCGTGCTCCATCTGTGTTGGCGGGGCGCACTCCGCTGCATTACTGAAACGCCACCTCCGCAAAACTGCGCAACTTGCGGCTGTGCAATTGGCGGGCACCCGCTTCGCGCAGCAACTCCATCGCCCGGATGCCAATGCGCAAATGCTGATCGACCCGCTCGCGGTAAAAGTGGTTGGCCATGCCGGGCAGCTTGATCTCGCCATGCAGAGGCTTGTCGCTCACGCACAGCAAGGTGCCGTAGGGCACGCGAAAGCGAAAGCCATTCGCAGCGATGGTGGCGCTTTCCATGTCGAGCGCCACGGCGCGGCTTTGGCTGAAGCGGCGCTGGGGTGTGTTGTCGGGCAGCAGCTCCCAGTTGCGGTTGTCAGTACTCGCTACAGTGCCAGTGCGCATGATGCGTTTGAGCTCGGCACCTTTGCATTGCGTGACGTCTTGCACCGCGTGCTCCAACGCCAACTGCACCTCTGCCAGGGCCGGAATGGGCACCCACAGTGGCAGCTCTTCGTCGAGCACGTGGTCTTCGCGCACATAGCCGTGGGCTAGCACGTAGTCGCCCAGCTGCTGGCTGTTGCGCAGGCCCGCGCAGTGGCCCAGCATGACCCAGGCATGCGGGCGCAACACGGCGATGTGGTCGGTGATGTTTTTGGCGTTGGCCGGGCCTACACCAATGTTGACCATGGTGATGCCGCTGCGGTCGGCCCGCATCAAATGGTAGGCCGGCATTTGCGGCAAGCGCGGCGGCGGCGTGCCCGCTGCGTCGCCCGGCAGAGCGGGCAGGCCCGCGCGGCGCGTCACTACATTGCCGGGCTCGACAAAGGCGATGTATTCGCTGGCCGGGTCGCGCATGGCCTCGTGGCCCAGGCGCACGAATTCGTCGATGTAAAACTGGTAGTTGGTGAAGAGCACAAAGTTTTGAAACCAATCGGGCGCGGTGCCGGTGTAGTGGCGCAGGCGTTGCAGCGAGTAGTCCACGCGCGGCGCGGTGAAAAGCGAGAGCGGCAGGGCCTGGCCACGGCGGGGCTCCCAAGTGCCGTTGGCAATGCCGTCGTCCATGGCGGCCAGGTCGGGCAGGTCGAACACATCGCGCAGTAACTGGCGGCGCTCTTGTGTGAGCGAGCCTTCTACGGTGTCGTTGTCGGCCAGCGAAAAGTACACCGGGATGGGCTGGGTGCTGGTGCCCACTTCAAGCTCGACGCCGTGGTTTTCGAGCAGCAGCGTGAACTGCTCCAGGTAGTAGTGGCCATACAGGTCGGGCCGTGTGAGCGTGGTCTCGTAGGTGCCGGGCCCGGCCACAAAGCCAAAGCTCAGGTGCCGGTCTGCTGTGCCCTCGCTGCCCGGCACGCGCGAGACGGTGTCGGTGTGCAGGCGCACAAAAGGATAGCAAGCGCGCACGTGGCCCGCAAAATTGTGGCCACCGACAAACTCGCGCAGGGCCTCGCGCAAATGCTGCACGCCGCTTTGGTAGATGCGCTGGGCTTGCGCCAGTGCGGCGGCGGCGTCGTTAAAGCGTGCAGGGGCGATAAAACCAGGGGAGTGCGGGGTAGGGTGCGTCATGCTGCTATTTTGCACTGCCGCTGTGGCGGCACCGTGCTGCGACCGGCGCTAAGAACAGGCGCTAAGTTTGGCTCTAAGATGGCACACCTCTTATTTTGAAAGCACCGCCATGATTTTAGAAGTCGCCGACATCCGCATCGCCCCCGGCCAGCAAGCCGCGTTTGAACAAGCCATTGTGCGCGGCGTGAGCACGGTGATTGCCCATGCCAAAGGCTTTGAAGGCTACAAGGTCAACCACAGCCTCGAGAGCCCCGAGCGTTATCTGCTGATGATCTACTGGGCCACGCTAGAAGACCACACCGTGGCCTTTCGCGGCTCCCCCGCCTTCGCCAACTGGCGCGCGATCGTCGGGCCGTTTTTTGCCGGGCCACCGACGGTGGAGCATTTTGACTTGGTGGCGAAGTCCCTGTAATGGCTAGAGCTTGATCTTGCAGGCGCTGCTGAAAATTGACGACTAAATGGCCCGACCGCCGCTCCGAACGCGACTACATATTCCGCCGGTACTGCCCACCCACCTCAAACAGCGCATTGCTGATCTGCCCCAGCGAACAGCATCGCACGGCGTCCATCAGCACTTCAAACACGTTCTGGTTAGCGATCACCGCCTGCTGCAGGCGTTGCAGCATGGCGGGTGACTCGGCGGCGTGCTGGGCTTGAAAGCTGGCTAGCCGCTGGAGTTGCGACTGCTTTTCCGCGTCGGTGCTGCGGGCTAGTTCGAGCTTCTGCGGCGTGGTATCGCCATGTGGGTTGCGGAAGGTGTTCACACCGATGATGGGCAGCTCGCCAGTGTGTTTGAGCATTTCGTAGTGCATGCTCTCGTCTTGAATGCGGCCACGCTGGTAGCCGGTTTCCATGGCACCGAGCACGCCGCCGCGCTCGCTGATGCGCTCAAACTCGGTGAGCACGGCTTCTTCTACCAGCTCCGTCAGCTCTTCGATAATGAAGCTGCCTTGGCTGGGGTTCTCGTTCTTGGCCAAGCCCCATTCGCGGTTGATGATGAGCTGAATCGCCATCGCGCGGCGCACCGAGTCTTCGGTGGGCGTGGTGATGGCCTCGTCAAACGCGTTGGTGTGCAGGCTGTTGCAGTTGTCGTAGATGGCGATCAGCGCTTGCAGGGTGGTGCGAATGTCGTTGAACTGAATTTCTTGCGCGTGCAGGCTGCGGCCACTGGTTTGGATGTGGTATTTGAGCTTTTGGCTGCGTTCATTTGCACCGTATTTGTCACGCATGGCGGTGGCCCAAATGCGCCGCGCGACGCGGCCCATCACGGTGTACTCAGGGTCCATGCCATTGCTGAAGAAAAAACTCAGGTTGGGCGCAAAGTCGTCAATATGCATGCCGCGCGCCAAGTAGGCTTCTACGAAGGTGAAACCGTTGGAGAGGGTCAGCGCCAACTGGCTGAGCGGGTTGGCCCCGGCCTCGGCAATGTGGTAACCACTGATCGACACGCTGTAGAAATTGCGCACTTTGTGCTGCACAAAATACTGCGCAATGTCGCCCATCACCTTCAATGAAAACTCAGTGGAGAAGATGCAGGTGTTTTGGCCCTGGTCTTCTTTCAAGATATCAGCTTGCACCGTGCCGCGCACGTTTTCTAGCACCCACTCGCGGATCTTCGCGGCCTCGGTGTCGCTGGGCTCGCGGCCATTGTCTTGCGTGAATTTTTCAAGGTTTTGGTCAATGGCCGTGTTCATGAACATGGCCAAGATGCTGGGCGCGGGCCCGTTGATGGTCATGCTCACGCTGGTGGCGGGGTTGGTCAGGTCAAAGCCGCCGTACAGCACCTTCATGTCGTCCAGCGTGGCAATGCTCACGCCGCTGTTGCCCACCTTGCCGTAAATGTCGGGCCGCTCCGCCGGGTCGGCACCGTAGAGGGTGACCGAGTCAAAGGCGGTAGACAGGCGCTTGGCCGCCATGCCACTGCTGAGCAACTTAAAGCGCGCATTGGTTTTAAAGGCGTCGCCCTCGCCAGCAAACATGCGTGTGGGGTCTTCGCCTTCGCGCTTGAAAGCAAAGGTGCCAGCGGTGTAGGGGAAGCTACCGGGCACGTTGTCGAGCATCAGCCACTTCAATATTTCGCCATGGTCTTCAAACTGGGGCAGGGCCACCTTGCGGATTTTGGTGCCGCTGAGCGAGGTGCTGGTGATGGCGGTGCGCAGCTCTTTGTCGCGGATCTTCACCACGTACTCGTCGCCTGCGTAGGCCGCTTGCATGTCGGGCCATTGCTGCAACAGCTTGCGCGCCACCGGGTCTTGCTGGGCCTTGCGCTGCCCGGCTAAATCCAGCGCGGCTTCGGCGGCGGGTGCGCGCTCGGGCTTGCCCACTTTGAGCATGCGCGCCGCCGCTTGCAGTTGCTGGATCTCGCGGGCCAGCGTGGCCTGCTCGCGCGCCTTGCGTTTGTAGCCACGCACGGTGTCGGTAATCTCGGCCAGGTAGCGGGTGCGGCTACCAGGAATGATGGGGCTTTGGTTGGTGCTGTGGCGCGTGGCCACCAAGGGCAGGCTACCTGCCGTCAACGGCAGGCCCAGTGCGGCCAAGCGGACTTTCAGCGCTTGGTAGAGCGCGGTCACGCCGTCGTCGTTAAAGCGTGCGGCCTGCGTGCCAAACACCGGCATCTGCTCGGGTGGCGTGGTCCAGGCCTCTTTGTTGCGTTGCACCTGCTTGGCCACGTCGCGCAGGGCGTCGAGCGCGCCTTTGCGGTCGAACTTGTTGATGGCCACAAACTCGGCAAAGTCCAGCATGTCGATTTTTTCTAATTGCGATGCCGCGCCAAACTCGGGCGTCATCACATAGAGCGGCACATCCACATGCGGCACGATGGCCGCGTCACCTTGGCCAATGCCCGAGGTTTCGACAACGATCAAGTCAAAGCCCGCGCATTGGCAGGCCGTGATGACCTCGGGCAGGGCGGCGCTGATCTCGCTGCCAAATTCGCGCGTGGCCAGGCTGCGCATAAACACCCGTGGGCCACTCGACCAAGGCCCAGTCGCATTCATGCGAATGCGGTCGCCCAAGAGCGCGCCACCGCTCTTGCGGCGGCTCGGGTCGATCGAGATCACGGCCACGCGCAGCGCGTCGCCTTGGTCGAGGCGCAGGCGGCGAATCAGCTCGTCGGTCAGGCTCGACTTGCCCGCGCCGCCGGTGCCGGTAATGCCCACCACGGGCGCGCGCCGTGCTTTAGGTGCTACTAAATTTGTAGCTGCCCACGCGCTTGCAGCAAGACTGAACGGGGTTTTTTGCTTAGAATTTTCAATCGCAGAAATAGCTTGGGCCAGTTTGCGCCAAGCCAAGGTGCTGTGGCCCTGCACCTCGCCCACGCTGCTGGGCGCGTAGGCCGTGAGGTCGGTGTCGCAAGCCATCACCATCTCGCCAATCATGCCTTGCAGGCCCATGCGTTGGCCGTCTTCGGGACTGAAAATGCGCACGCCCACAGCCGCCAGCGCGGCGATTTCTTCCGCCACGATCACGCCGCCGCCGCCGCCAAACATTTTGATGTGCGCACCCCCGCGCTCTTTGAGCAAGGCCGCCATGTATTGGAAGTACTCCACATGGCCGCCTTGGTAGCTGCTCACTGCAATGCCCTGCACGTCTTCTTGCAGCGCCGCCGTCACCACCTCGTCAACGCTGCGGTTGTGCCCCAGGTGAATCACCTCGGCCCCCATGCCCTGCAAAATGCGCCGCATGATGTTGATAGAGGCGTCGTGCCCGTCAAACAGCGAGGCGGCGGTAACAAAGCGCACCTTGTGCTGGGGGCGGTAGTCGGCCAGGGCCTGGTAGTCGGCAGAAAGTTGGGTCATAGCGGGTCTCCAGAGGCCGCCCTGTTGCACGCATGCCGCAGGGGCCTGCAGCGGCGGGGGCCG
>CANFOR010000021.1 GCA_947448675.1 Betaproteobacteria bacterium | reverse complement strand
TCGAAGTGGCCGACAGCCGTGCAGCCCTTGGGATGCTAGCGCTTGCCTGGCGTGCACAGCATGCTCTGCAATTGATAGCAGTCACGGGCAGCAATGGCAAGACCACACTGACGCAAATGATCGCCGCCATCTTGCAGGCCTGGAAGGCGGGCGCATCGCTGGCCACGCAAGGCAACTTCAACAACGATATCGGCGTGCCTCTGACCCTGCTGCGTTTGCGCAGCAGCCACCAAGTGGCCGTGGTCGAGCTGGGCATGAACCACCCCGGCGAAATAGCCGCCTTGGCCGCCATGGCCCAACCCACTGTGGCTGTGGTCAACAACGCCCAGCGCGAACACCAAGAATTTATGGCCACGGTAGAAGCAGTGGCGCAAGAAAACGGCAGCGTGCTCGGCGCTTTGCCCGATGACGGTGTCTGCGTCTTCCCCGCCGACGACGCCTATGCGCCGTTGTGGCGCAGCATGGCGGGAGCGCGACGCGTGCTCACCTTTGCATTGCAGGACGCTGCCGACATCACAGCCACGGCGCAATGGCAATCGGGCGCTTGGGCGGTGCAGGCGCAGACCCCCGCCGGGCCATTGGCATTCAAGCTGCAAGTGGCGGGCCGCCACAACGTGAAGAACGCGCTGGCGGCTGTTGCCTGCGCGTTGGCGGTGGGTGCACCGCTCAAATCCATAGGCCGTGGCCTGGCAGCGTTTGAGCCCGTCAAGGGCCGCTCGCGCGCTTTGCAAGTGCGGCACGCGGGCCACGCCATCACCCTCATTGACGACAGCTATAACGCCAACCCCGACTCGGTACGCGCCGCCATCGACGTGCTGGCCGAGTTGCCCGGCCCGCGTCTCTTGGTGCTCGGCGACATGGGCGAAGTGGGCAACCAAGGTCCGGCTTTTCATACCGAGGCCGGAGCCTATGCGCGCGAGCGCGGCATCGAGCACCTGCTGACAGTGGGTGAGAAGGCCCAAGCCATGGCGGGCGAGCATTTTGCAAACATCGAAGCCTTGAATGCCGCTGTGCTGGCTTTGCTGCCAAAGGTGCAAAGTGCCTTGGTTAAAGGCTCGCGCTTCATGAAGATGGAACGCGTGGTTCTGGCTGTTGTAGGCGCTGAGCTATGAACTACGGGCACACCAACAACACAGGAGGATGCACATGCTCTTAAGCTTCGCCGCATGGCTGCAAAGCCTGTCGCCGGAATTCGGCTTTTTTCGGGTCTTTCAGTACCTGACCTTTCGCGCCGTGATGGCGGCCTTAACCGCGCTCTTGATCGGCCTGATTGCCGGGCCTTATGTGATTCGGCGCTTGACTGAATTGAAGATCGGCCAACCGGTGCGCGGTTACGGCATGGAATCGCATTTGGTCAAGAGCGGCACGCCCACCATGGGTGGCGTTTTGATCCTGCTGTCGATCGCTATTTCTACATTGCTGTGGTTCGACTGGCGCAACCGTTTTGTGTGGATCGTGTTGGTGGTCACCTTGGGTTTTGGTGCCATTGGCTGGGCGGACGACTGGCGCAAGGTGGTGCACAAAGATCCCGAGGGCATGCCCTCGCGCGAGAAGTATTTTTGGCAGTCGGTGATTGGTCTGCTGGCCGCGCTCTACCTGGTGTTCAGCATTTCCGAGAGTTCCAACCTGCGCGTGCTGGAGCTCTTTCTCAAGTGGGTGCAGTCGGGCTTTGACGTGAACCTGCCACCCAAGGCGGGTCTGCTCTTACCCTTTGTCAAAGAGGTGAGTTACCCATTGGGCGTGTTCGGCTTTGTAATCTTGACCTACTTGGTGATCGTCGGTGCCAGCAATGCGGTCAACCTCACTGACGGGCTCGACGGCTTGGCCATCATGCCGGTCGTCATGGTCGGCTCGGCCCTGGGCGTGTTTGCCTATGTGACGGGCAGTTCGGTCTACAGCAAATACCTGCTCTTTCCCTACATTCCTGGCTCGGGCGAGCTGCTGATTTTTTGCGCCGCCATGGCCGGTGCGGGGCTGGCGTTTTTGTGGTTCAACACCCACCCGGCGCAGGTGTTTATGGGCGACGTCGGCGCGTTGGCTTTGGGTGGAGCGCTGGGCACCATCGCCGTGATCGTGCGCCAAGAAGTGGTGCTGGCCATCATGGGCGGCATCTTCGTGGTGGAAGCGCTCTCCGTGATGGCCCAGGTGATGTACTTCAAGTACACCAAGAAAAAATACGGCGAAGGACGGCGCATTTTGAAGATGGCGCCACTGCACCATCACTTTGAAAAAACCGGCTGGAAAGAAACCCAAGTCGTGGTGCGTTTTTGGATCATCACCATGCTGCTGTGCTTGGTGGGTTTGTCTTCCTTGAAGTTGCGATGAATAACATCCACCCCCGAAGCGCCTTTGGCGCCTCCCCCTCAAGGGGCGCCACCTGCGGCCCGGTAAAGCCGGTTCCGCGGTGGCCCTCGTAGGGAAAGAGCAGCCATGATGTTGAAAGACCAACACGTCCTCATCCTGGGCCTGGGTGCGTCCGGGCTGGCGATGGCGCGTTGGTGCGCGCGCATGGGTGCGCAAGTGACGGTGGCCGACACCCGCGCCGCACCGCCGCAATTGGCCAGCTTGCACGCCGAGTTGCCCCAAGCCGAGTTTGTTGCCGGGCCCTTTGCCGCCAGCCTCATTGAAGGCAACAGCGTGCGCGCCGTGCTGCGCAGTCCGGGCCTTGCGCCCGATGTGATCGCTCCTGTTTTAATAGCCGCTAACGCGCTTGGGCTTTGGGTTTCTGGCGAGTTAGGCCTTTTTTCCGAAGCATTAAAGGCCTTGCAAACTCAGCAAGCCTACCAGCCTGCCGTGCTGGCCATTACCGGCACGAATGGCAAAACCACGGTCACCTCGCTCACCGGGCAATTGGTCGAGCGCGCGGGCAAGTCGGTGGCGGTGGCTGGCAATATTGGCCCGACCTTGCTCGACACCTTGGCTACGCATCTGGACGCCAACAGCCTGCCCCAAGTGTGGGTGCTAGAGCTGTCGAGCTTTCAACTCGACGCCGTGCAAGGCTTTGGGCCCACTGCCGCCACCGTGCTCAACATCACGCAAGACCACCTCGACTGGCACGGCAGCATGCCGGCCTACGCCGATGCCAAAGTCAAAATTTTTGGCCAACGGGCCTTGATGCTGCTTAACCGCGAAGACGCTGCGGTGATGGCCATGTTGCCCGCCGCCATACGTCTCAAGGGCGGAAAAATGGAGCAACGTGACTACACCACCTTTGGCACCGACATGCCCCAGCGCCCTGGTGACTACGGCATTGAAACCCTCAACGGCATGGGTTGGCTGGTGCGCGCGCTAGAGGCTGACGAAACCCTGAAGAAAAAGCGCGGCGAAGAAGTCGAAATCCATATCCAGCGCCTGATGCCCGCCGACGCGCTGCGCATTCGCGGTCGCCACAACGCTGCCAATGCGCTAGCGGCCTTGGCACTGGCCAGCAGCGCCGGTTGCGCACTCGGCCCTATGCTCTATGGCCTGCGCGAGTACCGGGGCGAGCCACACCGTGTGGAGAGCGTGGCCGTGGTCGCCGATGTCGAATATTTTGACGACAGCAAGGGCACCAATGTCGGCGCTACCGTGGCCGCATTGCAAGGCCTGGGCGCGGAGCGAAAAATCGTCGCCATCTTGGGTGGCGACGGCAAGGGCCAAGACTTCGCGCCCCTGGCGGCAGCCGTGGGGCGCTATGCCCGTGCTGTGGTTTTGATTGGCCGCGATGCTGCCGCAATTCGTGCGGCATTACACGATAGTGGCGTCCCTCTGTACGACGCAGCGAGCATGCAAGCAGCAGTGCAACAAGCAGCCCAGCGTGCCCACGGCGGCGACGCAGTGCTGATGTCGCCGGCCTGTGCCAGCTTTGACATGTTTGACAACTACGGCCACCGCGCCCAAGTGTTTTGCGATGCCGTAGCTGCCTTGGCGCAAGACGCCGGAATCGCCCTATGAGCAGTCTAGTGTTCAAGCTCAACACCCTGTGGGCCCAATGGTGGAGCGCATCGGCTGCTAGCGATGGCATAGCACGCAGTACCCGTGGCGCGCTGCGCGACAGCCTGCGCTCGCCTACCAGCGCTGCGCCCGACGTGGCCCGCAGCTTTGACAAAACCCTGCTCTGGGTGACGGTGGCCTTGCTGCTCTGGGGCTTGGTCATGGTGTATTCGGCCTCCATTGCCATGCCCGACAACCCGCGCTTTGCACGCTATGCCCATACGCATTTTTTAATGCGCCATGTGTTCTCGATTGGCGTGGCCTGCTTGGCGGCCTTATTGGCTTTTCAAGTGCCGCTGGATGTGTGGGAAAAATGGGCCCCTTGGTTGTTCGTGGTCTCGCTGATGCTGCTGATTGCGGTGCTGATTCCGCATGTGGGCAAGGGTGTCAACGGTGCGCGCCGCTGGATCGCGCTGGGCGTGATGAACTTCCAACCTTCGGAGTTGGCCAAGTGGGCGGTGCTGCTGTATGCGGCCGACTACATGGTACGCAAAATGGACGTGAAAGAGCGCTTCTTTCGCGCCGTGCTGCCCATGGCCGTGGCCGTGGCCGTGGTAGGCCTGCTGCTCTTGGCCGAGCCCGACATGGGCGCGTTCATGGTGATCTGTGTGATCGCCATGGGCATCTTGTTTTTGGGGGGTGTCAACGCCCGCATGTTCTTCTTGATCGGCATTGTTTTGGTGGTGGCCTTTGGCCTGATGGTGGCGCTCAGCGACTGGCGGCGTGAGCGCATTTTTGCCTACCTCGACCCCTGGGGCGAGAAGTACGCGCTGGGCAAGGGCTACCAGCTTTCGCATTCCCTCATCGCCATTGGGCGTGGTGAAATTTTTGGCGTGGGCCTGGGCGGCAGCGTTGAAAAATTGCATTGGCTGCCCGAGGCGCACACCGACTTTTTGCTTGCTGTGATTGGCGAAGAGTTCGGGCTGATGGGAGTGGTCTGCGTGATCGGCCTGTTCTTTTGGCTGACGCGCCGCATCATGCACATCGGTCGCCAAGCCATTGCACTTGACCGCGTGTTCTCGGGCTTGGTGGCCCAGGGCGTGGGTCTGTGGATGGGCTTTCAGGCCTTCATCAACATGGGTGTGAATCTGGGCGCGCTGCCGACCAAGGGCCTGACTCTGCCGCTGATGAGCTACGGCGGCTCGGCCATCCTGATGAACCTGATCGCCCTGGCCGTGGTGTTGCGCATTGATTTTGAAAATCGCCAGTTAATGCGTGGGGGGCGACCATGACAAAGCCATGCGCACTCATCATGGCCGGTGGCACGGGTGGGCATATCTTCCCCGGTTTGGCTGTGGCCGAAGCCCTGCGCGAAAAAGGTTGGCGCGTGCACTGGTTGGGCGCACCGGCCAGCATGGAAAGCCGTTTGGTGCCACCGCGTGGTTTTGCCTTTGAAGCGGTTGATTTCTCGGGCGTGCGCGGTAAAGGTTTGGCTACGCTAGCCCTGCTGCCGCTGCGCTTGCTCAAGGCCTGTTGGCAGAGCCTGCAGGTGCTGCGCCGCGTGCAGCCCCAGGTGGTGCTGGGCCTGGGGGGATACATCAGTTTGCCCGCCGGTTTGGTGAGTGCGCTCTTGCGCAAGCCATTGGTGTTGCACGAGCAAAATTCTGTAGCAGGTATGGCTAACCAAGTTTTGGCGCGCGTCGCCAGCAAAGTGTTTACCGCCTTTCCCAACGTGCTACCGCAAGCGCAGTGGGTGGGCAACCCCTTGCGCGAAGCCTACCTACAGCAGAGCGACATTGCCAGCCGTTTGGCCGGGCGTAGCGGGCCCTTGCAGCTCTTGGTGGTGGGCGGTAGCCTGGGGGCCAAAGCCCTCAACGAGATCGTGCCGCAAGCCCTGGCTTTGATCCCGGCCGCGCTGCGGCCCAGCGTTTTGCACCAAAGCGGCGCTCTGCAAATTGACGCATTGCGCGCCCACTACGCGGCTGCGGGTGTGCAGGCCACGCTTACGCCTTTTATTGAGGACACAGCCAGCGCCTATGCGCAGGCTGACCTCATCATCTGCCGCGCCGGTGCCAGCACCGTGACCGAAATTGCTGCGGTGGGAGCCGCCGCTTTGTTCGTACCTTTCCCCTTTGCGGTAGACGACCACCAAACCCAGAACGCACGTTTTTTGACCGACGCAGGCGCTGGCTACTTGGTGCAACAACAAGATTTACAACCCCAATTTCTAGCTGATATGCTACAAAAAACAGAGCGCTCTACGCTTATTCTATGCGGCCAAGCGGCCAAAAAACGAGCTAAAACCGGGGCTGTGGCGGCGATTGTGGCCGCTTGTGAGGAGCTTGGCGCATGAAGCACGCGATTCAAAACATTCACTTCGTCGGCATAGGCGGCGCGGGCATGTCGGGCATTGCCGAGGTGCTGCACAACCTAGGCTACACAGTGTCGGGTTCTGACCTGTCTGGCAGCGCCACGCTCAGCCGTTTGCAGGCCCTGGGCATTGCCACCCATGTGGGCCACGCCGCTGCCAACGTAGCTGCTGCCGACGCGGTGGTTACCTCCACCGCCGTGCAGGCCGACAACCCCGAGGTGCTGGCCGCGCGCGAGCGCCACATTCCCATCGTGCCGCGCGCGGTGATGTTGGCCGAGCTGATGCGCATGAAACAGGGCATTGCCATTGCCGGTACGCATGGCAAAACCACCACTACCAGTTTGGTCGCCAGCGTGCTGGCCCAGGCCGGGCTCGACCCCACCTATGTGATTGGCGGCAAGCTCACCAGCGCAGGCGTCAACGCCAAGTTGGGCAGTGGCGACTACATCGTGGTCGAGGCCGATGAGTCCGACGCATCATTTTTGAACCTGCTGCCGGTCATGGCCGTGGTGACCAATATCGACGCCGACCATATGGACACTTATGGCCACGACATCAACAAACTCAAAACCGCCTTCGTCGACTTCTTGCATAAGATGCCTTTCTATGGCGCGGCTATTGTGTGCAGCGACGACTCTGGCGTGCGCAGCATCATTCCCCAGCTGGCGCGGCCCGTTACCAGCTACGGTCTGAACGCAGGTGCCCAAGTGCGCGCGGTCGATGTGCGGGCTGTGGGTGCGCAAATGCATTTCACCGTGCAGCGGCGCAATGGAGTTACCCTGCCAGACCTGGCGGTGGTGCTCAACCTGCCCGGCGTTCACAACGTTCTCAATGCCTTGGCGGCCATTAGCGTGGCAGTCGAACTGAACGTACCCGACGCAGCCGTGCAAAAAGCTTTGAGCGAATTCAAAGGTGTGGGCCGTCGCTTCCAAAGCTATGGCCAATTGGCGGTGAAGCCCTGCAACGGCGGTGGCCTGTTCACCGTGATCGACGACTACGGCCACCATCCGGTGGAGATGGCCGCTACGCTGTCTGCAGCACGCGGTGCCTTCCCTGGCCAGCGCTTGGTCTTGGCCTTTCAGCCACACCGCTACAGCCGAACGCGCGACTGTTTTGAAGACTTCGTCAAAGTCATTGGCCATGCCGACGCGGTCTTGCTGAGCGAGGTCTATGCTGCTGGCGAAGCGCCGATAGTAGCGGCCGATGGGCGCTCGCTGGCGCGCGCCCTGCGCGTGGCAGGCAAGGTCGAGCCGGTGTTTGTGGGTGACATTGCCGACCTGCCGCAGGCCATTACCGACAATGCGCGCGCGGGCGATGTGGTGTTGTGCATGGGGGCAGGCTCGATTGGCAGCGTGCCGGGTAAATTGGTCGAGATGGTGGGAGCGCAGCAATGAGCAGCAAGCAATTATTCAACAAGGTCGCCGTGCTGATGGGTGGGGCCTCGGCCGAGCGCGAGATCTCGCTGATGTCGGGTGCTGGCGTGCTGCAAGCCCTGCAAAGCCAAGGCGTCAACGCCCACGCTTTTGACCCCGCCGAGCGTGACCTTGGCGAGTTGAAAAAAGAGGGATACAGCAGTTGCTTCATTGCCCTGCATGGCCGCTTTGGTGAAGACGGCACGGTGCAAGGTGCGCTGGAATTGTTGCGCATTCCCTATACCGGCTCGGGCGTGATGGCATCGAGCATCGCGGTCGATAAAACCATGACCAAACGCATTTGGCGCGCCGAAGCTTTGCCCACACCCGACTGGCGTGAAGTGCACAGCGCTGACGAAACCTGCGCCGCATTGCGTGCCATGGGCGCGCCCATGATCGTCAAGCCCGCACGCGAAGGCTCGTCAATTGGCCTGACCAAAGTGATGCACGTCGATACCTGCGCCCAGGCATATGCGGCTGCGGCGCAGCATGACCCCATGGTGTTGTGCGAGCAGTTCATTGCCGGTGACGAAGTGACTTGCCCAGTGCTGGGCACGGGGGACAGTGCCAAGGCTTTACCAGTGATTCGCATTCAAGCGCCCGATGGCAATTACGACTACCAAAACAAGTACTTCACCGACGACACCAAGTACCTGGTGCCCTGCGGCTTGCCTGCGGGCGAAGAAGCGGCCATCCAGGCCCTGGTGCTTAAAGCCTATCGTGTTTTGGGGTGCCGTACCTGGGCGCGCGCCGACGTGATGATCGATGCCCGCACACGCCAGCCCTATCTGTTGGAAATCAATACCGCACCCGGCATGACAGGGCACTCCCTGGTGCCTATGTCGGCACGCCACGCAGGTTTGGCTTATGAAGCCCTGTGCATGGAGCTGCTGGCACACGCTGCATTGGACTACTAAAACCATGAACACCGCACTGCGCGCGCCCAGCCCACTGCCAGTCGATATTCGACTGATGCAGTCGGCAACGGCTGTGCTCCTTGCGCTTGTACTGTGCTTGTGCTTGGGTGCGGCGCTGTGGTGGGCCGTGCGTTTGCCGGTGTTCAGTTTGAGCGGCATTTCGGTGCAG
This sequence comes from Betaproteobacteria bacterium, assembly GCA_947448675.1. Classification (GTDB taxonomy): domain Bacteria; phylum Pseudomonadota; class Gammaproteobacteria; order Burkholderiales; family Burkholderiaceae_C; genus CANFOR01. The sequence continues at coordinate 11,540 of CANFOR010000021.1, read as the reverse complement.
GGCGACACCGTGCACAACAATGCGCTGACCCTTCGCGCCAATGTTGCACCGCGTTTAACGGGCAATTTTTTCACCATCAATTTAAACGAGGCACGCCGGGTGTTTGAGTCTGTGCCCTGGGTGCGCCAGGCCGTGGTGCGGCGCGAGTTTCCCAACCGTTTGCGGGTGCAGTTGCAGGAGCACCAAGCGGTGGCCTATTGGGGCGCCGAGGGCGACTCGCGTTTGGTCAATAGCTTTGGTGAAATTTTTGAAGCCAATGCTGCCGACGCCGAACAGGCTGACTTGCCGCGTCTGGTGGGCAGCAATGCCGACAGTGCCGCTGTACTGCAAATGTCCCACGCACTCGCGCCTTGGGTCGATAAGCTCGACGCCAGCTTGGACCAGCTGGAACTCTCGGCACGCGGCGCATGGCGCGCCCAGCTCGACAACGGCGCGGTGATTGAGCTGGGCAGCGGCAGCAGTGAAGAGGTGCTGCAGCGCATGGAGCGTTTTGTGCAAACCCTGACCCCTGTGGCGGCGCGCTATGGCCGCCGCGCCGGGGCCGATTTGCAAGGGGCCGACCTGCGCCACAAAGACGGTTACGCCCTGCGCCTGCGCGGCGTGACCACGGTATCGGCTGTACCTAGCCCGAACAAATAAGCGAAACCCGAAGGAATGCACATGGCAAAAGAATACAAAGACTTGGTGGTAGGGCTAGACATCGGCACCAGCAAGGTGATGGTGGTGGTGGGCGAAATTTTGCCCGGCGGCGAGCTCAAGTTGGTGGGATTGGGCGTGGCCCAGGGCAACGGCTTGAAGCGCGGTGTGGTGGTGAATATCGACGCCACGGTGCAAAGCATTCAGCAAGCACTGAAAGAGGCAGAGCTGATGGCCGATTGCAAAATCACACGCGTCTACACCGGAATCACCGGCAACCATATTCGCGGCATGAACTCCAGCGGCATGGTGGCGGTGAAAGACAAAGAAGTCAGCGCCGCCGATGTGGCCCGGGTGATAGAAACCGCCAAGGCCATCAACATCTCGACCGACCAGCGCCTGCTCTTGGTGGAGCCGCAAGAATTCATCATTGACGGACAAGACGTGCGCGAGCCCATTGGCATGAGCGGCATTCGCTTAGAAGCCAAGGTGCACATCGTCACCGGCGCACAAAGCGCGGCCGAAAACATCATCAAATGCGTGCGCCGCTGCGGGCTAGAGGTGGATGCATTGATGCTGCACCCGCTGGCGTCCAGCCTGTCAGTGCTGACTGAAGATGAAAAAGAACTCGGTGTGGCATTGGTGGACATTGGTGCAGGCACTACCGATGTGGCCATCTTCACTGGCGGTGCCATTCGCCACACTTCGGTCATCCCTATCGCCGGTGATTTGATCACCAGCGACATCGCCATGGCGTTGCGTACACCGACCAAGGACGCAGAAGACATCAAAGTCGAGAGCGGTTACGCCAAGCAATTGTTGGCCGACCCCGATGCCCAGGTCGACGTGCCCGGTCTGGGTGACCGTGGCCCGCGCAAGCTCAGCCGCCAAGCGCTGGCCGGTGTGATCGAGCCGCGTGTGGAAGAAATTTATTCGCTGGTGCAACAGGTGATCCGCGAGTCGGGCTATGAAGAGGTGCTGTCTTCGGGCATCGTCATCACCGGCGGCAGTGCCGTCATGCACGGCATGGTGGAACTAGGCGAAGACATCTTCTTAAAGCCGGTGCGCCGTGGAATCCCCAAATATTCCAGCGCACTGTCTGACATGGTGGCGCAGCCGCGTGCCGCCACTGTAATGGGCCTGATGGAAGAGGCCCGTTTGGCACGCATGCGTGGCTTTCGGGTAGCGCAGAAAAATGGCTCTGTCAAAACCGCCATGGGCCGCTTCAAAGACTTCATTGTGGGGAACTTCTAATGAAAAACCTTGTTATGCATACCAACTCCCGGACTCAGAGCACGCGAAGATTACGCGAAGAACGCGAAAGAGCAGTCCAAATTAAATTTGGTTTTACTTTTTCGTCCTTTGCGAGTTTTCGCGTTCTCCGCGCCCGACTGTTCGCATTCAGGCTGTCCGTATTTCAAAGAGAACGGTGGCGTTGCGCCGGTCCGCCGCCTGTGGGTTGAGGCTATCGAATATATGTTTTTAATTTTTGGCAATTGCAATAAATTTAGGAGAGAAAAATGAGCATCGAAATGATTGAAGTAGAAGAGTTCAACCTGGGCACGCAAATCAAGGTGATTGGCGTGGGTGGCGGCGGTGGCAATGCGGTCGAACACATGATCGAGCGCATGGTGCAGGGCGTGGAATTTATTTGCGCCAACACCGACGCGCAAGCCCTGTCGCGCAGTGCGGCGCACAAAACCATTCAGCTAGGCGGTACGGGCCTGGGCGCAGGCAGCAAGCCTGACAAAGGCCGCGACGCAGCCGAGTCAGCCGTAGAAGACATTCGCGCGGCGATCGACGGTGCGCACATGCTCTTCATTACCGCGGGCATGGGTGGCGGCACCGGCACCGGCGCTGCGCCGGTGATTGCCAGGGTAGCGCGCGAGATGGGCATCTTGACCGTGGGCGTGGTGACCAAACCCTTTGAGTTTGAGGGCGGACGCCGCATGAGCAATGCCGACAGCGGCTTGGCCGAGTTGGAAGCCAATGTGGACTCGTTGATCGTCGTGTTGAACGAAAAGCTGCTCGAAGTGCTAGGCGATGACATCACGCAAGACGAGGCTTTTGCCCATGCCAACGACGTGCTGAAAAACGCCGTCGGCGGCATTGCCGAAATCATCAATGTACCCGGCCATGTGAACGTCGACTTTGAAGATGTGCGCACCGTGATGGGTGAGCCCGGCAAGGCCATGATGGGCACGGCCGTCGCCGACGGCCCCGACCGCGCACGTTTGGCCGCTGAGCAAGCTGTAGCTTGCCCGCTGCTCGAAGGCATTGACCTGTCGGGTGCCAAGGGCGTGCTGGTGCTGATCTCCGCTGCCAAAGGCTCACTCAAACTAAACGAGTCCAAGCTGGCCATGAACACCATTCGTGCTTACGCTTCGGCCGACGCGCATGTGATTTACGGCACGGCCTATGACGACAACCTGGGCGACCAGATTCGCGTCACCGTGGTGGCCACTGGCCTGAGCCGCCAAGGCATGCGCCGCACGGCGCCCCCGTTGCAAGTGCTGCGCACCGGCACCGACAATGTGCCCTTCCATGTGCCCACGATGAACAGTGCCGTTGCAGGTCCCGGCGCAGCGATGCCTGGCAGCATGCAGCCCGACTACAGCGGCATGGCCGTGCCCAGTGTGTGGCGTACCCGCGACCGCACACAAGCTGCAGCCAAGGTGGACGCGCTGTCTTCGGGCGGGATGGACGACTTCGAAATCCCCGCTTTCTTGCGCAAACAAGCGGACTGACATCGGATAGCCGGACGCAGAGGGCGCAGCATCCAGACACCCGAAGAATTAAAATAGCCCCATGCTCGCACAACGCACACTCAAATCGATCACCAAGGCCGTTGGCGTGGGCTTGCACAGTGGGCAGCGGGTGGAGTTGACGCTGCGCCCGGCCCAGCCCAATACCGGCATTGTGTTTCGGCGGGTGGACTTGCCCCAGCCGGTAGACATTCCGGTCTCTGCCTTGGGCGTGACCGACACGCGCATGGCTTCGACCCTTTCGGTGGCTGGCGCCAAGGTGGCGACGGTGGAGCATTTGATGTCGGCCTGCGCGGGCTTGGGGCTGGACAATCTGTATGTGGACATCAGCGCGGAAGAGGTGCCCATTTTGGACGGCTCTTCCGCGTCTTTCGTATTTTTGTTGCAAAGCGCGGGCATTGAAGTGCAAAAAGTGGCTAAGCGTTTTGTGCGCGTGAAGCGCGCGATAGAAGTGCGCCAAGGCGAGGGTGCCACCCTCAAATGGGCCAAGCTCACGCCCTACCACGGCTACAAGCTCAGCTTTGAAATCGACTTTAAACACCCTGCCGTGGACTCCACCGGCCAGTGTGTGGAGTTCGACCTGGGCGCTGGCAACTACAGCCGTGACATCGCCCGCGCCCGTACCTTTGGCTTTACCAAAGAGGTCGAGATGATGCGCTCTAAAGGTCTGGCCTTGGGCGGCGGTTTAGACAACGCCATCGTCATGGATGACTACAAGGTGCTCAACGGCGACGGCCTGCGCTACGACGACGAATTCGTGAAGCACAAAATTCTCGACGCCATGGGCGACTTGTACTTGCTGGGCAAGCCATTGCTCGCGGCCTACAGCGCTTTTCGTTCCGGCCACGCGCTGAACAACCTCTTGTTGCGTGCACTGGTGGCCCAGCCCGAGGCTTGGGAAGATGTGAGCTTTGAAAGCAGCAGCGAAGCGCCGCAAGGATTTGCACAATTGCAACGCGCTTGGTAGCCCAGCGTATTTAGCAAGGCCCTTGCAAGGCCTTGCAAGGGCCTCACTCAAAGCGCTTTGAGCCTAGTAACTACGCCCCTGCTTGTACATGCCACTGCTTTTGCGCTGCAACTCCGAGGCTGCGCTGAGTTTGGCGGTGGCGCTCGACACTTGCGCATGCATCAGCGCCAAGCCCAATGCGTCGGCTGCGTCTTTGCCGGGCAAGCCCGGCAGTTTGAGCAGGCGTTTGACCATTTCTTGCACCTCGGGCTTGCCCGCTTTGCCATAGCCTGCAATGGCTTTTTTCATTTGCAATGCGGTGTATTCGGCCACCGGCAAATTGCAGGACACCAAGGCGGTAATGCAAGCCCCGCGCGCTTGGCCTAAGAGCAAAGTTGCTTGTGGGTTGACGTTGACGAATACGATCTCGGTGGCGCTGCAAGTGGGCTGGTAGCGCTCGATCACCTCGCGAATGCCGTCAAACAAGAGCTTCAAACGGGCAGGCAAATCGCCTCGGTCGAGGTGGGTGGTGCTGATGGTGCCGCTGGCTACATAGGCCAATTCATGGCCTTGTGCGTCCACCACACCAAAGCCAGTGGTTTGCAGTCCGGGGTCGATGCCAAGAATTCGCATGCTATAAATTTTGTAGCTGTATACGCAATGTTGGCGGGCATTACAGCCCGAAATACCAACGCACCGAGTGAAAGAACACCGGCGCGGCAAAGCACAGGGCGTCTACGCGGTCGAGCAGGCCACTCGCGCCCGTGACCGATGCCATATTGCCCGACCAGTGCCGCACGCCACGGTCGCGCTTGAGCGCCTTCATCACCAAATGTCCCAGCGAGCCGGCCACGCAGGCAATAAGGGCCATTACCAAGGCCTGGGCCGGTTTAAACGGCGTAATGGCCGAGAACACGCCGCCCAAGAAGCTGGCAACGGCCACACCAATGGCCCAACTCGTCCAGTTGAAACTTTGGCTAATGTGTGGTGCGCGTGGCGGGCGTTGCAGCTTGCGACCCACCAAGTGCTGCACCAGCATGCAGGCTTGCACCACAAACACCAAAAAGAAAACCAAAAATGCGTTTTTGCTTGCGTCCCCATGCGGAAAGTCCAGCAGCAGCAGTGCAGGCACATGGCTCATGCCATAGACGCAAACCATAATGCCCCATTGCAACTTGGCATTGCGTTCCAAAAAACGCTCGGGGTCATCGGCCAAGGCGCTCACCACCGGGATGGCCAAAAACACATAGACCGGAATGAACACGGCAAACAGGTCAAAGTGCTCGGTGGCCACTAGCCAATACTGCACGGGCAGCACCACAAAAAATACCAAGACCAAGCTGCGGTGGTCGCCCCGGCGCGTGGGCGAGAGTGTGATGAACTCGCGCAACGCAAAAAATGAAACGATGGCAAACAGGCTGGTGGCCACCCTGTCGCCTGCTACCCATGCGAGCCAAAATACTCCGGCCATCAGCCACGAGGCGCGCAGCACACCACTCACATGTTTCAGTTCGGCACGCCGCGTCTGGCCTGCAGCATCATTGGATTGCTCTCGAATCGATAGCGCAAAGGTAGTGATGGTGCCCAAAAGCAGTACGCCAAAGACCAGCACAAAGAGCAGGCCGACCTGTTGACCGGGACGCAGGCCCAAGATAAACGTGTTGATCACAAATCCCTCAGCGCGATCACGGCTTGGCGGGCGCGGTCTAAAAATGCGCGGCGCTCTTCGCCTGCGCCCAGTTGCATCGGTGCGCCAAAAGTGACCGAGCACAAAATCGGCACCGGCACCACTTCGCCCTTGGGCATCACACGCTGCACATTGTTGATCCATGCTGGCACCAGCACGACATGCGGAAATTTTTGCGCCAAGTTGTACAGGCCCGCTTTAAAGCTTTGTGGCTCGTCTGCGTGGCCGCGCGTGCCCTCGGGGAAGAGGATGACCGAGTCGCCATGGGTGAGGGCTTCGACTAGGGGCTCTAGCGGGTCTTGCTCGCTAGAGCGTACCCGGTCTACGTAGATGACGTTGAACACCGCCGTGGTGATCCACTGTTTAAAAGGTGTTTTCGTCCAATAGTCTTTGGCGGCAATGGCCCGGGTGATGCTGCGCAACTCTTGCGGCAGTGCGGCCCAAATCATCACTAAGTCGGCATGGCTTTGGTGGTTGGCAAAATAAATGCGCTGCTCGGCCTTGGGCGGGCAGCCGTACCAGCGGGCCTGCGCGCCCGTGAGGACACGCACCAAGCCCAACAAAAACCAAGCCATGAATTTCGCACGCATGGCTCCGATATTACAGCCCGTGTGCGTGCGGGCTCACCGGCTCAATGGTCATCGCCTTGCGACTCGCCCTTGTCTGCACTGTGTTTGCCCGATTCAAAAATTTGCGTAAACGCATTGCTGTGGATGCTTAGCAGGTTGTTGGCGCTGGTGCTGGCAAACACGATGGAGTGCGCGCCCATCACGTAGTAAGTGTTGCCGCTGGTGGCTACGCCCAGGCGCGAATAGCTGGCATTGGTGGCGCTAATCACAAAGGGTGCATTGGTGGCCGACACTTCGCGCCACACTGGCGCCGTGAGGCTGGGCACGGTAACCGTGAGCGTTGCGGTGTTGTTGCTGCTCGTACTGCGCGAGGGCAGGCGGTCAAAATCAAAATCGGCCAAGGTGGTGCTGGCGGCCACCATGCTCCAACCCTGGGCATTGGGGGTAATGCATTCGGCCAAGCTACTGCCGCCAATTTGCTTGCCAAAGGCGTCTAAGCGCAGCGGGAAGGTTCCGGCGGCACAGGCTACACCGTGTTGGCTGTTGGGGTTTGTAGGGGCGGCCAGGCCGTTCCAAACCGGCATTGCGCCTTGTGGAGCCAGCACCGCTTGGAAGGTGCTCAGCACCTGGGTGGCGCTGTTGCTGCCTGCACTGCGTATGGCATAGGCTTGGCCACCCGTGCTCAGGGCCGCAGGCAGGGCACCGACTTTGCCACGCAGGCTATAGCTTTGTGAACCATTTTGAACGCTGAGTGTGAGCAGGTTGCCCATCACCAGGCCACTGACCTTGCCATCGGCAGAAATGATTTGGCCCGCGCTGCCCACAGTGACCGAGCTGTCGGTGAAAACCGAGGCCGCCACAAAGCTAGCGGTAGTGGAAGTTTGGCTGCTGCGCATGCCGGTTTCGGCAATCAGGCCTTGCAGCTGGTAGCTGCCTGCAGGCAGGCTTTGCACACCGGCGTCGATCACGTCGCCCAGTTCGAGTTCAGGGCCAAATTTTTCGTCGGCTTCGATCATTTGCGGCAAGCTGGCCAGCACGGCTGGGCAGTTGCCGCCGAGCTGTGCCGCAGCGGTTTGCAGCGTGGTGGGGCTGCCGCTGCTCAGGTTGGCGCCGGCGGCAATACGGGCCGCCAGATTGCTGGTGCTGCTCGGTGGGTTGGCCGGTTGGCAAAGTTGGTCGCCCACGGCCTTGATGGCCGCTGCAATGGCCAAAATGTCGCTGCGGTAGGTGCGCAGCACGGTGGCGTAGCTGCTGGGCGTGAGGCTGCTGTAGCTGCCGCCATTGAGCTGCGCATACACCGCCAACGCGGCCGTGGTCACGGGGCTGATGTCTAGGTTGGGCAGGTTGTTCGATGACAAAGTGCCTGCCGCGAGCAGCGCGCTCGATTGCCCCAGGTAACTGCTCAGCACCACGGTCGTGTTGTGTGGGTCGAGCGCGTTGGCAAAGATCGGCAATGTCGCCGTGGGCAAGGCGATGCTCACCGTAAAGTTGCCGCTGCTATGGGCCACGATCGAGCCAATGCTCAACGCACCCGCCACATGGAGCGGCGCGCCCGAGGTGATGGTGATCTGCGCATTGGCAATCGGCGCATCGACTGCCGAGCCGCTGAGGCTGGCGTTGGCCACGATGGGGGACCCCGAACTGCTACTGCCGCCTCCGCCACCGCAGGCTGACAAGCAGGCCAGCCCTGCGGCTAAAAAAGCCGAGGCGATCCAACGGGTTTTTGCATTCAACATGGTGTGCTCCAAAAATGGTTGGCAGCCAGACCCAAGTACATCTGGGTCTGGTGTGGAGCACGATGGTAGGACGCTATGCGTTCAAAAAAATGTGTCGCGCCGTAAGAGCTTCGCGCATGCCAAGCGCAATTGTGAAAAACTTCTGTGTTTGCAGTTGCACACAAATGCTACAAATTTTGTAGCTGCATACGCTCTATTGGCGAGCCTTTGCAAGCTATTTACTGAGAAGACTGTCGAGCGTGTGGTTCTGTCCGCCACGTTGCGCGATTTTGATCGCACCGACTTGGTTACCCAAAACGCAGCAGCGTTCTAGGCTCCAACCTTGCTCTAAACCAAACAGCAACGCAGCGCGAAACGCGTCGCCGCAACCGGTTGGGTCGACCACGGCTGTGGCTTTGACGGGGGCTACCAAAGTTTTCTCACCAGCGACCCAGACTTCACAACCCTCAGCTCCCAAGGTCACCACCAAGCCTTGCACTTTGCGCGAAATGTCGGCGCTGCTCCAGCCGGTGCGGTCGCTCAGCAGTTTGGCTTCGTAGTCGTTTACGGTGACCCAGGTGGCCAACTCGATGAAGTGGGCCAGCTCTTGGCCGTCGAACATGGGCAGGCCTTGGCCCGGGTCGAACACAAAAGGAATGCCAGCCGCTTTGAACTGCTCGGCGTGTTGCAGCATGGCGTCGCGCCCATCGGGCGAAATGATGCCCAGGCGCACGTCACTGCGCGGCGTAATGTTGATGCTGTGCGCCTGCGACATAGCGCCGGGGTGGAAGGCCGTGATCTGGTTGTTGCTGCGGTCGGTCATGATCATGGCCTGGGCGGTGTAGTGTTCGGCGATCTCGCGCACGTACTCGGTGGAGATGCCCATTTTTTGCAAGCGCTGCACGTACTCAGCACCGTCGCTGCCGACGGCTGCCATGGGCAGCGGTGTTCCGCCCAAGAGATTGAGGCTGTAGGCGATATTGCCCGCGCAACCGCCGTATTCGCGGCGCAATTGCGGCACTAAAAACGACACGTTCAAGATGTGCAATTGCTCGGGCAATATTTGCTCGGCAAAGCGGCCCTCAAAACCCATGATGGTGTCAAAAGCCAAAGAACCGCAGATAATGGAAGCCATAAAATAAATCGCTGGTGGTGGTTAAAAATTCAGGGGTAAAAAGCCCGCACCCGGTAACCCGTGATGTTGGCCAAGCCAGGGCTGGCGCTTTTGTCGAGTTGCAGGTTGGTGCCACCACTCCATTCGGCATTGGCGCTCAAGCTATTGGCCGCGCCGAGTTGTTCGGGCGTGAGCACGCGCCGCACCAGAGCTTGGTCTTGCGAGTCGGTCAGCGCCAGTTCTAGCGAGGGGGTGGCCAGCTCTAAGGCGCTGTCATTTTTGAGCACCACGCTCAAGCGGTAAGCGCCGCTTTGTAATTTGTTGAAGGACGAGCTGTCAATGGTGAGGGAGTCGATCTGGCGCAGCGCATGCAGCTCGCACTCAGCGTAACTGCACAGGGTTTGCAAAAAAGGTTTGGTGCTGGGCTGCATCGCCACAATGCGGTCGCGCTCAAACACCGCCACCTGCAGGCTGAGCAGGCCCAATAAACCCATACAACACAGCAGCAGGCCCGCACGCACTACGGGGCTGCGCCAAAAAGCCTGGCCCTGCGCTTTACGTACAAAAGTGATAACGGGTGCTGGAGCGGCTTGCGCACTGGCGCTGCCCCACAAAGAAGAGTCGCCTGCTGAATACAAGGCCGGGTCGGGCGTCCATTTGGAGTCGGGTACCCATTCCGACGGTGGAAGTTGTGATGGGCTAAACCCAGAGGGCAGTACGGAGGGGACTGGGCCCGGTGGCAGCGATTCGCTTGGCTGTAATGATGGCGTTGTCGGCGCGGTGGCTGCTACTATAGCCGTTGGCGTGGGCACAGGCGCTGGGCTCATCACTGCTGCAGCTTGCAGGGTTGGCGTGCTTTGGGCGTAGGCTTGGGCGTCGAACACTTCTGAGCAATGGCCACAGCGCACCCAACCGCCCGACACCTTGAGCTGGTCGGCCACCACTTTGAAAACGGTGCTGCAGGCGGGGCAACGGGTGATGGTGCTCATGCCGTCATCAAGATCCAGCCGTCTTCTTCGTCGGCAACTTGCAGTTGGCAATAGGGCGCGTATGCGGCTTTGAGTTCGTCGGCTTGGCGTGCCAAGATGCCCGCTAAAACCAAATTGCCGCCCTGGGCGACATGCCCGCACAGCAGTGGCGCCAGCACCTTGAGCGGCGAGGCCAAGATATTGGCCAACACGGTGTGGTACGGGCCATTGGCCAGGTCGGGCAGGCCAGTCAGCAGCTGCACATGGTTGGTCTGCGCATTGGCCAAGGTGGCCTGGACTGCGGCGGGGTCAATGTCCACCGCGACGACATCGTTGGAACCAAACTTGGCTGCGCCAATGGCCAAGATGCCCGAGCCGCAACCGTAATCCAGCACTCGCTGGCCTGCTATGGAATGCGTAGCAATCCAGCGCAAGCACATGCGCGTGGTGGGGTGGGTGCCGGTGCCAAAGGCCAGGCCCGGGTCGAGGCGGATGATGTTGCGCGCAGCGGCCGGCGCTTCGTGCCAGCTCGGGACGATCCAAAACTCCGGCGTAATTTCGACCGGCGCAAATTGCGATTGCGTCAGGCGCACCCAGTCTTGCTCAGGCACTTCTTGCACGCCCAGTACTGCGGAATTTTCAAAAAAATCCTGCAAAACCAGCGTGGATTGTGCGTCAGCAGCTATTGATTTTGTAGCAAATAACGCTACCACGCGCGAGTGTTGCCAGCCTTCTTTGGGGGGCGGCATGCCGGGTTCGCCAAACAAAGCTTGCTCCAGCGGTGTGTCACCATCGGCGTCTTCGACAGACACGCTCAGCGCGTCGAGGGCTTCCAAAGCGTCGCTGATCGGCTCAACAGCAGACTCGGGGCAGAGCAGGCGCAGTTCAAACATCAGCGCTTGTGCTGGACCAGCCACTCTTCGAGGTAGTGGATATTGGTGCCACCGGCCATGAATTTGGCGTCCACCATTAGCTCGCGGTGCAAAGGGATATTGGTGCTGATGCCTTCGATCACCGTTTCGCCCAAGGCTGTGCGCATGCGGGCCAGGGCCTGCTCACGGGTGTCGCCGTAGACAATGATCTTGCCGATCATGGAGTCGTAATTGGGTGGCACAAAATAGTTGGTGTAGGCATGCGAAT
>CANFOR010000020.1 GCA_947448675.1 Betaproteobacteria bacterium | reverse complement strand
TTCGATCATTTGGCTGAATTGACGGTCGTGTTTATCGCCCTTGCCGACGTTGCCGGGGTTGATGCGGTATTTGCTCAGCGCCTCGGCGCAGGCCGGGTAGTCGGTCAGCAGGCGGTGGCCGTTGTAATGAAAATCGCCGATCAAGGGTACATCGATGCCCATGCGGTCGAGCTGCTCGCGGATGTAGGGCACCTGGGCTGCGGCTTCGGGCGTGTTGACGGTGATACGCACCATCTCCGAGCCCGCAATGGCCAACTCTTTAACTTGGATGGCGGTGCCAATGGCGTCTACTGTGTCGGTATTGGTCATCGACTGGATGCGCACCGGCGCGTCACCGCCCACGGTGACGCTGCGCGAGCCCCATACCACGCGCGCTTGGCGGCTGCGCCGCGCAGCAGGCTGGGCCGAAGGAATGGCCAGTTCAGAAAGAGAAGCGGAAAGACAAGGCTGCACTTTATTTGACCTCAAAACGCGCCACGTTATCGCGCGAAACGGCGGCCAAATCCATGGGCTGACCACGCACACTGACCTGGGTGGCGTCGGCTCGGCCCACCACCACGGCCAGGGGCAAGGTGCCGCTCGCGCCTGCGCTCTGGCCCGCGCCCAGGGTTCGGCGCAAGACCACTTGGCCGCGCGCGTCGGTGACCTCAACCCAGGACTCGCTGCGGGTGTTAAAGACCACCAAACCGCCAGTAGCAGGGCCATTGACGGTGGGTCGCGCAGCGTCTTGTGCCGAGGGCGCGCTAGGGAAAACGATGCTGGTCTGCGTTGCGTCAGCCAAGCGCAGCGAAGCGCTGGTGGACAACTGCATCGGCGCAGAAGCGGGGCTAGCGATGGGCGCTTCATCTGGCGTGGCATTGGAGGGTACTGGCGTGGCCGCAGAGCCCGGTATGGGCGCTTCTTCTTTGGCCGCCAACAGGCTTACCGCGGATTCATTCAAGCCAGACAGCGCCGTTTGAATATGCGGTAAAAAAACCAAAACCGCAGCGCCGATCAACAGAGCTATGACCCCTAAGAACAAGGGTTTGCTGAGCAGGCCGCGCCAAGACGGACTTGCCACATCACTGGACATGCGAAACGGCGTGTTGATGCCCGATGCGTCGGTCATCAAGCGCGGGGTGCTGCTGCCGGGGAGTTTGTCGAGTACAGGTTGCGGCTCAATTTTCAAAGTGCGGCAGACGCTGGCAGCCAAGGCACGGACAAAAACCGCGTCGGGCAGGGCGTCGCAACGATCGGCCTCCAGCGCTTCAATTTTTTTAACCGGTACCTTCAAAGCCACGGCCAAGGCGGCAATGTGCAAACCTGCATTTTCACGGGCAACACGCAGCAAGGTGCCAGCGCTCGGCCCAGCGACAACGGCCTCAGGCGCGTTGGTAGCGCGAGCAGCATCATCTGCGGGCATTAAAGAATCACTCATCGAAAGCTCCACGCTCTAAGGAAGTCAATTCTTTCGAATTGGGAAAGCGTTTTTTTAGTTGTTCGGTCAGTTGGTTCACAGCGGCGGTGTTTTGCATTTTGCGCTCGACCTTCACACCTAGCCACAGGGTTTCGGCATTGGCCAACTCGCTGTTATTGATACGGCGAATATAAAACTGCGCGCGGGTCAATTCATTGCGCTGGAACAAGAGCAAGGACAGGTTGTAGCCGGTGATCGGGTTGCCTGCGTCGATCTCTAAAGAACGCGACAGGCTGCGCTCGGCCGCTTCGTTTTGACCGGCCCGCATTTGGCACAGGCCACGGGTGAGCCATGTCTTGGCCTGCCCACCATAGAGCGGGCTGGCCAGGGCTTGGCCGAAATAGGCGTCGGCATCGGCAAAGCGGGCTTGCTGGCAGAGCATCCAGCCATAGTTGTGCAGGGTGCTGGGCTCGCGTGGGTTGATGGCCAATGCTTTGCGAAAGCTTTCGTCGGCTAAACGCATATCGGCCAAACGCAGGTAAATCAAGCCGCGCAGGTTGTAGGCGTCAGGGAAGTTGGGGTCGATGCTCAAAACCTGCTTGAGCTCGTCTAAAGCCACATTGGTTTGGCCCTGCTCAAAATAGCCCGAGGCCAACTCCATGCGGATGCGGGCACGCTTGCGCGACTCGGGTTCGTCAGAGGCCGTCAAGGGCTCGGTACTGTTGCCAATCGCCCCCGACGGATTCGCCGCACAGCCGTGCAGGGCTAGCAAAAAGGCTGGGAAGCCAATAAAGACGAGCGTAAGCTGCTTCAATATTAATAGCAAATTTAAATAGCTTTGGGCGCGCGCGTTCATAGGGCTGTCTCTTTCCGTCCGCTCATTTCAGGCTTTTGGGTTTGCATCATTATTTTGCGCCGCTCCATCCGTTGCACGACACCCGTACGGTCTTGCACATCACCGGCCAACTGGCCACACGCGGCGGCGATGTCGTCACCACGGGTTTTGCGCACAGTGGTAACGATAGCAGCATCTTGCAAAATTTGGGCAAAGACTTGTACCTGGCTGTTCGGTGAACGTAATAAACCCGACGCTGGAAATGGGTTGAAGGGGATCAGGTTGATCTTGCACGCCACGCCACCTTCGGAGTGGCCGCGCAGTAGCGCCACCAACTGGTGGGCGTGCGCTGCTTGATCGTTCACGCCGTCGAGCATGCAATATTCAAAGGTAATGAAGTCGCGCGGCGCGAAGGGGATGTAGCGATTGCAAGCGTCGAGCAATTCTGCCAAGGGGTATTTGCGGTTGAGCGGCACCAGGTCGTTGCGCAGCAAGTCGTTCGGGGCATGCAATGACACCGCCAGCGCCACCGGGCAGTCTTGCGCCAAGCGGTCAATCATGGGTACTACGCCCGAGGTAGACACGGTAACGCGCCTGCGCGACAAACCGTAGGCATGGTCGCTCAGCAGGGTGCGCAGGGCCGGTACCAGGGCGTCGTAGTTTTGCAAGGGCTCGCCCATGCCCATCATCACCACGTTAGAAATCACCCGCTCTGTGGTACCAAAACGCTTGCGCAGCACATGCTCAGCAAACCACAATTGGGCGACGATCTCGCCCGTAGTCAAATTGCGGCTAAAGCCTTGGTGACCGGTGGAACAAAAACGGCAACCCACCGCACAACCGGCCTGCGATGAAATGCACAGGGTGCCGCGGTCGGCCTCGGGAATGAACACCGTCTCGACCGCATCGCCCTGGCCCACGTCAAACAGCCATTTGGTGGTGCCGTCGCTGGAGACTTGCTCGCTCAGCACCTGCAGCGGCTGCACGCAAGCCACTGTGGGCAGCTTGTCGCGCAAGGACTTGGCCAAGTCGGTCATGCGCGAAAAGTCAGACTCTCCGCGCTGGTGCACCCAACGGAACAACTGGGTAGCGCGAAAGCGCTTCTCCCCTAGCCGCTCACAAAAAGCGGCCAAGCCCTCGATATCGAAGTCGAGCAGATTGGCCAGCATGGTGGTGGTTTAACGGCTGTAGACGTTCATGCCGGGGAAGAAAAAACCCACTTCGTGTGCGGCAGTTTCAGGCGCGTCAGAGCCGTGCACGGCATTGGCGTCGATGCTGTCGGCAAAGTCGGCGCGGATGGTGCCAGGCGCAGCCTTCTTCGGGTCGGTAGCGCCCATGAGGTCGCGGTTTTTCAAAATCGCGTTTTCGCCTTCGAGCGCCTGGATCATGACCGGGCCAGAGACCATAAAGCTCACCAAGTCTTTGAAGAAAGGGCGCTCGCGGTGCACACCGTAAAAGGCCTCGGCTTCGCCTTGCGACAGATGAACCATTTTGGCAGCGATCACTTTCAGGCCAGCGGCTTCAAAGCGGGCGTAAATTTGGCCAATGACGTTTTTAGCAACAGCGTCGGGCTTGATGATGGAGAGAGTGCGTTCGATTGCCATGGTATTTCCTGAGTAACAAATAATTGAAATGGGTGCACCCCAGAATGGATGCAAAGCCTACGAGTTTAGCAGTTCAGCGTGTCGGTATGACGGCCCGCATTAGCGGCCGCCTCCACCGCTGCGCCCACCGCGGTTGGGGCTGCGGCGCTGGCCACCCAGGCCACCACCAAAACCACCGCCGCCGCCGCCGCCACCGGGCCTGCGCGGGCCGCCTGGGCCTTGTTTTTGCCGCGTGAAGCTGTCTGCGCCAATGTAGCCAAAGGCGGTTTTCATCGGGTCGGGCTGGGCTCCGGCTGGGAAGTCGTCACGCGGGGCGCGGTCGTTGGGGCGGTTGCCACCCGCACGTTGGCGATTACCCTGGGCTGGGCCCTGTCCATTTCCACCACGGCGCTGTCCGCCTGCTCCGCCGCCACCGCCGTTACCGCCACGCCGTGGCAGACCACCCGCACGCTGCTCATGCACCTGGCCCGAAGGCGGCTGGAATTCATAGGGGTCGTGCGGCTCGTCAAAAGTGTCATCGCGCCGCGCAGGCGATGGGGCGCGCACGGGTGCTGGGCGCGGCACTTGCGTTGGTGCGCCAGCATTCGGATTCGTGACCTCGCCCGCCTGCATCGGCGCGCCTTCGCCACGCTCGGCCCGGCCTTTGCCACCCCTGCGGTTGCGCCCGCCCCGGGTATTGCGCCGGGCGTTGTCGTCACGCGGCCCCGCGCCTTCAGCGCCCTGGGCTTCATTGCGCCGGGGCCCGCGCGGAGCGTCTTGGCCTGCGGCTTGCACCAAAGCTTGGATGTCGCTGTCGTCCAGCTCCATCCAGGCACCACGCTTGAGGCCACGGGGCAAGAGCATGGCACCGTAGCGAATGCGGATCAAACGGCTCACCGCATGGCCCACTGCCTCAAACAGGCGGCGCACTTCGCGGTTGCGGCCTTCCGAAATGGTCACGCGGTACCAACAGTTCGAGCCTTCGCCGCCGCCGTCTTCAATCGAGCCAAACTGCGCCATGCCGTCGTCGAGCTGCACACCGTCGAGCAAGCGCTGGCGCTCTTCTTTGCTGATCGCGCCCAGCACGCGCACGGCGTATTCGCGCTCTAAACCAAAGCGCGGGTGCATCAAACGGTTGGCCAGTTCGCCCGAGCTGGTAAACAGCAGCAAGCCCTCTGTATTGATGTCTAAGCGGCCCACCGATTGCCACTTGCCTTGCATCAGCCGTGGTAAGCGGCGAAACACGGTGGGCCGGTTTTGCGGATCGTCATTGGTCACCACTTCGCCCACGGGTTTATGGTAGGCCAAGATGCGCACGGGTGGCGGGTCAACCCGAATTTTGATGGGCTTGCCATTGATCTTGATTTGGTCGCCAAACTGAATCCGTTGGCCAATGTGCGCAGGCTCGCCGTTGACCGAAATACGGCCTTCGTTGATGAGCTCTTCCATTTCCAGGCGCGAACCCAAACCCGCTTGGGCCAACACCTTGTGCAATTTGGGCGTCTCAGGCTGAGCGGAGAGCACGCGCTTGGCCAACTCCACCTCGGCGTTTTCTTCGTCGGCATCGAACAAACCGCTCACCACATCCACAAAGCGAGTGGCTGGAGCGCTTGCTGGGCCTGCGGATGAAGCTATATTTTTTATAGCAAATGCTGGCACTTCTGGCACTTGCAAAGCCGTGGCTGGCTCGGCCACAGCTTGTGGCGCATGCGGCTCTGAGGGAGGCGCAAGGCCCAGGCTGGGGTCTTCAGGATGCTCAGCGGCGATGTCGTTCATACAGGTGGCTCTAGGTGGTTGGGCATGCCGTCGTGCGGCAGGGGCAAGGCATCGGTAGGCCCCGCTTCGGGTTCCAGCGGCATGCTGGCCTGGGGAGAGGGTTCGGGGGTGTTCAGGCTTTCCAACACCGTCAATTGTTCGGGGCTTTCAAAGGCCGGCAATTGGTCCAGCGATGTAAGCCCCAGGTCATCTAAAAACTGCCGGG
This sequence comes from Betaproteobacteria bacterium, assembly GCA_947448675.1. GTDB lineage: Bacteria > Pseudomonadota > Gammaproteobacteria > Burkholderiales > Burkholderiaceae_C > CANFOR01. Next base: position 14,791 of record CANFOR010000020.1, on the reverse strand, counting down.
TCGTGGCAAACAAAGCGGGGCGGCCCACCGTTTCGCGGTGGCCAATCACCTCCACCCAGCCACGGTCTTCGAGCTGTTTGAGAATCAGGCTGTTGATGGTTACGCCGCGGATGTCTTCCATGTCGCCGCGGGTGCAGGGCTGGCGATAAGCAATGATGGCCAAGGTCTCCAGCGTAGCGCGGGTGTATTTGGGTGGCTTCTCTGGGTGCAGACGGTCGAGAAACTCGCGCATCTGCGGGCGGCTTTGAAAGCGCCAGCCCGAGGCCACATGCACCAGTTCTACGCCCTTGTGGGCCCAGTCGTTTTGCAGGTCTTCGAGCAGGGTTTTCAGCGTGTCAGCGCCCAATGCGTCGTCAAACAGCGTGCGCAACTCGCGCACTGCCAGCGGTTGCTGGGCGCAAATAAGGGCGGTTTCCAGGACGCGCTTGGCATCCAAGGTATTCATGGTCGTGTCGTATTCCGTAGCGGAGGAACCCGGCGAGGGTGTCCGGTGCTGAGATGTGCCAACCGCAGTTGGCGTGGCGCTGCAAAGAGCCTAAGCATTGTACCGCAGGCCCCAAACTGCCAAAGCGGCCACCATATCCGGTGGCAACGGGGCCTGAAAGCTCAGCGCTTGGTCGGTCATAGGGTGGGTAAACGCCAAGCGCTCGGCATGCAAGGCTTGGCGTGCCAACGTACCCACCACAGCGCCGCCGTAGAGCGTGTCAGACACCAGTGGGTGACCCAAGTGCGCCATATGCACCCGAATCTGGTGCGTGCGCCCGGTTTCCAATTTGCAGCGTACCCAACAGCCTTGCGCGCAATTTTGTAGCAAACTAATGCCTGTAGATGCGCTCTTTCCGGGGTTTTTATCTAGGTCCACGACAGCCATGCGGAGCCGATTTCGCACGTCTCGGCCAATCGGTTCACGCACCTGCACGGCCTTGGCACCCTGCCAGCTTGTGTGTGCCAAGGCCACATATTCGCGCACCACGTCGCGCGCGGCAATCATGTGCACCAAGGCGTCCATGGCAGCGCGGCTGCGCGCCACCACCATCAAGCCGCTGGTGTCTTTGTCTAAGCGGTGCACGATGCCCGCGCGCGGCACCAAGCCCGCGCTGGGGTCTAAAGCCAGCAAGCCGTTGAGCAATGTGCCGCTCCAATTGCCGGGTGCCGGGTGCACCACCAGGCCAGCCGGTTTGTGAATGACGCGCAAATGTGCGTCTTCAAACACCACGTCCAGCGCCATGGCTTGGGGCAAAAATGCTTGGCTTTGCTGGGTGGGACGCAACTCGATGGTCAGGCTTTGCCCCACCAATACCTTGGCCGAGGCCTTGCTGAGCGTCAGACCATTCGCACTAACCGCACCGGCCTCGATGAGCTGCTGCAAGTAGCTGCGAGAAAACTCTGGAACCAAAGCCACCAGGGCGCGGTCCAAACGCAACCCGTGCTGCTCGGGCGCGATGCGCAGGCTGCGCTGCTCGGCGTCGGTAGCGCTGGGCTCGTCGGCCAAGGCGTCTTCGAGCAGATCGCTGGGCAGGTCGGTCGATATAATGGAACTGCTATTTTTCACTTGGTATTTTTCATATTCGGATAGGTCAAGATGCCGCAACGCAAATTATCGGTGGCTCCACGCAGCCTGGCTTTGGGCGCTGCCCTCGCCCTGGGTTTGGTGTTGTCTGCATGCTCTAGCATCAAAGAAGACAAAACCGCTGGCTGGAGCCCGAGTAAGATTTATACCGAGGCCAAAGACGAGTCCAACTCAGGTGCCTATGACAAAGCCATTGGCCTGTTTGAAAAGCTCGAAGGCCGCGCAGCGGGCACCTCTTTAGCCCAGCAAGCGCAAATTGAAAAAGCCTACGCGCAGTACAAAAGCAATGAACCTGCGCAAGCCATTGCCACACTCGACCGCTTTCTCAAACTGCACCCGGCCAGCCCCGCGCTGGACTACGCACTGTACCTGCGCGGCTTGGTGAACTTTAACGACAACCTGGGTATTTTTGGCTCCTTCACGCGCCAAGACTTGTCCGAGCGCGACCAAAAAGCGGCCAAAGAATCCTTTGAATCGTTCAAAGAGCTGGTAACGCGCTTCCCCGAGTCCAAATACGCAGCCGACAGTAGCCAGCGCATGACCTATATCGTCAATTCGCTGGCCCGCTACGAGGTGCATGTGGCCCGCTACTACTACAGCCGCGGCGCTTACGTGGCCGCCATCAACCGCGCGCAAATTGCCGTCACCGACTACCAGCAAGTGCCTGCACAAGAAGACGCGCTGTACATCATGCTGCAGTCTTACGATGCGCTGGGCTTGACCCAACTGCGCGACGACACCCGCCGCGTGATGGAGAAAAATTATCCCAAGAGCGAATTGTTGGCGCGCGGCTCGCGCAGCGCTAGCAACCCGTGGTGGAAGCTGTGGTGAGCGCAGGCTCGCCATTGCCCAAAACCTGCAACTGCGCAAAATAAGCCACCTCGTCTTTGAGCTGTGCCATCGGCGGCAAAGCGTTAAGCAAACGTTTGCCATAGCCCATCGTCACCAAGCGTACATCGCAAACCACCAGCACGCCTTGGTCGCTCTCACGGCGAATCAAACGCCCAGCGCCCTGTTTTAAAGCAATCGCTGCCTCGGGCACCGAGTAATCGGCAAAACCGTTGCGGCCCAGGCTTTCTAGGCGTGCCAAGCGTGCTTCTACCAAAGGGTCGCCCGGCGGTGGGAAGGGCAGCTTGTCGATCAGCACCAATTGCAGGGCATCGCCCGGCACATCAAAGCCTTCCCAAAACGTGGCCGATGCCACTAGCACGCAGCCTGCGCGCCCTTGCGCGCGGCCCTCGCGAAAGCGCTCCATCAGCAACCGCTTGGGTGCCTCCCCTTGCACCAATACCTCGACATCGTGGCGGCCTTCAAAATGGGCCTGCAGGCTTTGGGCAATGCTGCGCAAAGCGCGCAGGGTGGTGGTGAGCACCAGGGTGGCGCCACCCAATACCTCCACACTGCGCGCGGCCAACGCCGCCACAGCGGGCGCATGGCCCGCATCGGCGGGACGCGGAAAATTCCGTGGCACATACATCGCCGCTTGGCGCGGGTAGTCAAAGGGGCTGCCCACTTGCAGCACCCGCGCCTCTTGCAGGCCGCAGGGCTCGGTAAACCAGCGCAACCGGGGCTCGGCACCCAGGGTGGCCGAGGTGAACACAAAGCTGCGGCTGGCCCCGTCGCCCGGCGCGTTGAGTAGGCGGCTTTGCATGGCGGAGGCAATGTCCAGTGGCGCTTCGACCAAGCGCAGTTGGTTGCCCACATCGACCCAACGCACCGCCCCTGCTGCGCAGGGTGCTATAAAACTAGTAGCGCGCGCAGCTTGCTCCTCGGCCCGCTCCTGCAAGCGGGCAAAGTCGGGCGCGAGCTCGGTCACGCTGGCCAAGGCGGCCGCGGCATTGCTGCAAGTCGTGGCCACAGCTTGCACTGCGTCAAGCCAGCCGGTGTCGTCCAAGCCCTGGGGCACTAGGCCACTCCAGCGCAGTTTGGTGCCACTGGGCTGCTGCCCTGCGCACAGGCGCAGGTCGCGGCTGGCGCGCTCAAGGCGGGCGCACAGGGTGCTCCAATCGGCCAAGCCGCGGGCATGCTGCAAGCCTGCGGCGATGGTGTCGCGCGTCAAGTCTAAAAGCTGGGCCGTTGACAATTGCGCGCCTAAAAAATGGATGCCAATCTCATTGAGCTGGTGCGCCTCGTCAAACACCGCCACGCGCACGCTTGGCAGCAGCTCGGCCATGCCCGACTCGCGCACGGCCAAGTCGGCAAAGAACAAATGGTGGTTGATGACCACCACGTCGGCCGCCAAGGCTTCGCGCCGGGCCAGGTTCACATGGCAGGCGCGAAACTGCGGGCATTGCGCACCCAAACAATTGTCGCGCGTAGAGGTGACCAAGGGCACCAAGGGCGAGCGCTCGTCAAGCCCCGGCAACTCGGCTAAGTCGCCGGTGCGGGTGGACTGCACCCAGCGCTCGATGCGCGCCAAAGCATGCTCTGAGGCGCGGTCGGGCAGCAGGGTTTCGCTGCGCGCCAATTCGAGGCGGTGCAGGCACACGTAATTGCTGCGCCCCTTGAGCAAGGCAATGCGCAAGGGCAGGCCCAGCACCTTGACCAAACCGGGCAGGTCACGGCCAAACAATTGGTCTTGCAAGGCCTTGGTGGCGGTAGACACCATGACCCGTTCGCCGCTGAGCAAAGCCGGTACCAGGTAGGAAAATGTTTTGCCCACGCCAGTGCCCGCCTCCACCACCAAGGCCGCGTTGCTGGCAATCGCCTCAGCCACAGCCACCGCCATGTCGACTTGCTGCGGGCGCGGGCTATAGGCCTCAATATGCCGCGCCAAGGGCCCATGCGGGCCAAACACCTCGCGCACCTGCCCTATCAATGCGGCTTCTACTTCCAACGCTTCGAGGGACATCATGCGGGTTCTTGGGGGTCGAGTGAGCGCTCAATGCGGGCGATGCGGTCACGCAAGGCCAAGCGGCGCTTTTTCATGCGTTGCAGCATCAGCTCGTCCAGCGGCAGCGAATGGGCTAAACGATCGATCAAGGCATTGATGTCGGCGTGCTCCATGCGCAACTCGATGAGTTCGCGCGCGGGGGAATGCAAATTGGGTTCCAAACGAGGCTCTTGGGTGTTTCTGACAAAGATAATCCACCTGATAATACGTGTTCCACGATCAGCACGAAGCGATTCATGTCAAAAGGCTATCGACTCACAGCATCTACCGGCATCCACAAGGGTGACCGCGACTACCAGCAAGACCAAGTTGCCTTGCTCAGCCACCCGCGCGTTGCCGGTTGTGTGCTGGGCATTGTGGCCGACGGCATGGGTGGGCGCAGCGGCGGACGCAAAGCATCTGACCAAGTCATGATGACGGCCAAGCAACTCTTTGACCGCTATGTGCCCGAAACAGACGATGCCCCCGCCATGCTCAAACAGTTGGTACAAGAAGCGCATATCGTCATCAAGCTCACGGCCATTTCTGCCGAGCAAGAACCGCACAGCACCTTGGCGGCGTTTTTAATCAACCCCGGCGGCGACTGCCATTGGGTGCATACGGGTGACTCGCGCATTTACCACTACCACGGTAATGAAATGATCAAGCGCACGATGGACCACTCCTATGTGCAAACCCTGGTGGACAAAGGACAAATCAGCGAAGAAGAAGCCAATGTGCATGCGCAGTCCAACATTTTGATGGGTTGCTTGGGCACCGAAGACGAGCCGCCGATGGACGTGCACTTTATTCCGCAACTGCGCCCTGGCGACACCCTGGTGGCCTGCAGCGACGGCGTCTGGCATTACTTCAGCCCGGTTGAACTGGGCACCGTGCTCAACACCCTGTCGCCACGCGAAGCCACCGAGTTTTTGATCGACAAAGCCAGGGCGCGCGCCCACGGCGGTGGCGACAACCTGTCGTTGGTAGTGGTCAAGCTCGAGCCGCTGGGTTTGAGCGCAGGGCAAGAGCCACTGACTTTTAGCCAAATCAAACTGATGGGCTAGTGGCTTACGCCCTTGATGCCTTAAGCCTCAAGGCCGAGCGGGCAGCGGCTCTAAGGCAGGCTTGTCTTTTTTGGCCAAACGCTTGGCCACATCGGCACGGCGCTGGGCCGCAAGCTTTTCTTTTTCTTCCAACTGCAATCGCTTCTCGCCCGCTTGTGCGGCCTTGCGCGCACGCGCAGCGGCTTTGTCGGCAGCGGCTTGCTGTTTGTCGCCAAGCTGGGCGCGCTTCGCAGCCAGGCCCTCTTGGCGCTCCGTGCGTTCTTGTTCTTTTTGTTCGGCCTTGTCTTCGCGGTCTTGTTGGGCTTGCAGGGCTTGTGCGCGCTGGTCAGCTTGCGCCTGCTGCCTGTCAGCGCTGGCTTTGTCTTCTACCCGCTGCACTTCGAGTGCGCCTTTTTGTTTGCGCTCAGCGTCATTGAGCAGCACCTCTTGGCGGCGTAACTCGGTCAAACGGCTGCGCTTGCGCTCCAAGGCCAGGGCCAAACAATCGTTGACGAAGAAGCGTTTGTAGCATTCGCTCGCTTCGCTTTGGTAGAGCGCATCGGCCTGGGCTCGCTCTTGCAAAACCCGTTCGTACTCATGCGAAATCGCTTCATTTTGAGGGTCAATTTGGCCCACAACGCCCGTGGATACTGCGTATGCAGCTATCAAAAATATAGCGTAGTGCAGTTTCATGTGATGTGTGTGTTGACGATTCTGCGCTCCAAAGCCAAAAACTCTGCCGACTGCATTTCACTCAAACGCGAAGCCGTGCGCGGAAACTCATGGGCCAGCGGGCCTTCGGTGTACAAGGCTTCGGCTGGCACGGCAGCAGACAGGATGAGCTTAACGCGCCGATCGTAAAGCACATCGACCAACCACGTAAAGCGCCGCGCCTCGGAGGCATTGCGCACAAACATTTGTGGTACGTCCGACAGCAGTACGGTATGAAACTGCGCGGCCAACTCCAAATAATCGTTTTGCGAGCGCGGGCCACCGCACAGGGTCTTAAAGTCAAACCACACCAGGCCACCGGCCTTGCGCCGCGCCACAATTTCGCGCGCTTCTATGTGCAAGAGTGGGCTCTCGTCTTGTGACTCGGCCAGGCGCGCAAAGGCCTCACCCATCTGCAGGTCGGCCTGAGGCCCCAAGGGTGTGTGGTAGAGCTTGACCTGCTCCATGGTGCGGCGGCGGTAGTCGGTGCCGTTGTCCACACTGATGACCTGCAGCTTGGTGTTGAGCAAAGCAATGGCCGGCAAGATGCGGTCGCGGTGCAGGCCGTCGGGGTACAAGTCGTCGGGCTTGAAGTTGCTGGTGGTGACAAAGCCTACGCCATTGGCAAACAGCGCATCGAGCAGGCGGTGGAGGATCATCGCGTCGGTGATGTCGGCCACATGGAATTCGTCAAAACAAATCAGCTTAAAACGCTGGGCCATGCGCTTGCCCAGCTCGTCGAGCGGGTTCACTGTACCCTGCAAGTCGGCCAGCTCGCGGTGCACCTCGCGCATGAATTCATGAAAGTGCAAACGCGTTTTGCGCTTGAGAGGGACGGCGTTGTAGAAGCAGTCCATTAAAAAACTTTTGCCACGCCCTACCCCGCCGTGCATGTACACGCCGCGTGGAATCTCTGGGTGGAAGATGATCTTTTTCAGCCCGTTCGAGCGCTTTACTTTGTACGCCCCCCACTCGCTGGCGCAGCGCTCCAGCGCCGCCACCGCACGCAGCTGCGCCGGATCGCTGGCATAGCCCCGGGTCTGCAGTTCTTGCTGGTATTGGGTGGTGACGCTCATGGGAGCAAAACAGCCGGACGCGTGGGGAGGTTCGATTTTTAGAAGTTTAAAGTCCGCTTGTCCACTGCCAGAGCAGCTTCCTTCGTAGCTTCAGACAGCGAAGGGTGGGCGTGGCAGATGCGCGCCAGGTCTTCGCTGCTGGCGCGAAACTCCATGGCTACCACGCATTCGGCGATCAACTCGCTGGCCATGGGGCCGACGATGTGCACGCCCAAAATTTCGTCAGTGCTGGCGTCGGCCAGCATTTTGACCATGCCGGTGGTGTCGCCCAGCGCGCGCGCGCGGCCATTGGCCAAGAAAGGGAAGGTGCCCGCTTTGTAGGCCACGCCATCGGCCTTGAGCTGCTGCTCGGTGCGGCCCACCCAAGCGATTTCAGGGCTGGTGTAGATCACCCAGGGAATGGTGTTGAAGTTGACGTGCCCATGCTGGCCCGCAATGCGCTCGGCCACGGCCACGCCCTCTTCCTCGGCCTTGTGCGCCAGCATCGGGCCACGCACCACGTCGCCCACAGCCCACACATTGGGCAGATTGGTTTTGCACTCGGCATCGACCACAATCGCGCCGCGTTCGTCCAATGCCATGCCTACAGCCTCGGCATTTAAACCGATGGTATTGGGCACGCGGCCAATCGAGACGATGAGTTTGTCCACCGCCAAGTTATGTGCCTCGCCTTTGGCATTGGTATAGGCGATGTTCACACCGGTTTTGCTGGTTTTGATCTCGCCAACCTTCACGCCCAGTTCGATCTTCAAACCCTGCTTGTCAAACGCTTTTTTGGCTTCTTTGGCGATCTGTTCGTCCACCGCGCCGAGGAAGGTCGGCAGGCCTTCCAAAATCGTCACCTCAGCGCCCAAACGGCGCCAGACCGAGCCCATCTCCAGGCCGATCACGCCCGAGCCAATCAGGCCGAGCTTCTTGGGCACCGCACCGATGCGCAGTGCACCGTCGTTGGACAAAACCTTGTCTTCGTCAAAGGGCGTGCCGGGCAAGGCACGGGCGTTCGAGCCGGTGGCCACAATGATGTGTTTGCCGCTAATGGCTTCGCTCGCAGCACCTGCCACGTTTACTTCATAAACGCCGTCTTTGGCGGCAGCAAAAGAAGCGCGGCCATGAAAAAACGCCACTTTGTTTTTCTTCAGCAAATACAAAATACCGTCGTTGTTTTGCTTGATGACCGTGTCTTTGCGGCCTAGCATTTTGGCAACGTCCAGGCCCAAGCCTTTGACTTCAATGCCGTGGTCGGCAAAGTGTTGCGCAGCGTGCTCGTAATGCTCTGAAGACTGTAGCAAAGCCTTAGACGGAATGCAGCCCACATTGGTACAGGTGCCGCCCGGCGCAGGCCCGCCCTTGGCGTTCTTCCACTCGTCTACGCAGGCCACGCTAAAGCCCAGTTGTGCCGCGCGAATGGCAGCAATATACCCGCCAGGGCCAGCGCCGATGACGATGACGTCGAATGATTTACTCATACTGGTTCTCGATCAAATATCAAACAACAAACGCGCTGGATCTTCCAAAGCCTCTTTCATCGCCACCAAACCGAGCACGGCTTCGCGGCCGTCGATGATGCGGTGGTCGTAGCTCATGGCGAAGTAGTTCATGGGGCGCACCACCACTTGGCCGTTTTCGACCATGGCGCGGTCTTTGGTGGCGTGCACGCCGAGGATGGCGCTCTGTGGCGGGTTGATAATGGGGGTGGACATCATCGAGCCAAAGGTGCCGCCGTTGCTGATACTAAAGGTGCCGCCGGTCATCTCTTCCATGCCCAGCTTGCCCGCTGCCGCTTTGGCGGCGTATTCGACAATTTTCTTTTCGATTTCGGCAAAGCTCATTTGGTCGGCGTTGCGCAAAATCGGCACCACCAAACCGCGCGGGCTGCCCACGGCGATGCCGATGTCAAAGTAGCCGTGGTAGACGATGTCGGTGCCATCAACGCTGGCGTTGAGCACCGGGTATTTTTTCAGCGCGTGCACTGCGGCTTTGACGAAGAAGCTCATAAAGCCGATCTTCACGCCGTGCTCTTTCTCAAAACGCTCTTGGAAGCGTTTGCGCATCTCCATCACCGGGGCCATATTGACCTCGTTGAAGGTGGTCAAAATCGCATTGGTCGATTGGCTTTGCAGCAGACGCTCGGCCACGCGGGCACGCAAACGGCTCATCGGCACGCGCTGCTCGGGGCGCTCGCCCAGGCTCAGTGCCGGGCTTGCCACTTGGGGCAGCAAAGTGGCTGGAACGCCCGTTGGTATTGCGATGGAAGCTATTGATTTTGTAGCGTTAGCTGCCACAGCACCGATCACATCGCCCTTGGTCACGCGACCGTCTTTGCCGGTTCCGGGCACAGACGCAGCAGCCATGTTGTTGTCGGCCAAGAGCTTGGCGGCAGCGGGCATGGCCACACCGGCCATGGAGTTGCTAGCGGCGGCCGTTGCTGGTGCGGCGGCAGCTTGCGCAGGCGCTGATGCGCTGGCTGCAGCTGGCGCAGCAGCCGATGCAATGCCCGCGCTGTCGATGCGCGCAATCAGCTGCTCAGCGGCCACGGTGGCGCCGTCGCCGATCAAAATTTCAGTCAGCACGCCAGCGCTGGGCGCGGGCACTTCGAGCACGACTTTGTCGGTCTCGATCTCGATCAAAATTTCGTCGATGGCAATGGCGTCGCCAACTTTTTTCTTCCACTGCAGCATGGTGGCCTCGGCCACAGACTCGGACAGTTGGGGGACTTTTACTTCTACGATTGACATAGTGTTCTCTTTAAAGATTTTTACTTGGTGAGCACAAAGCCCTTGAGCTTGGCAAAGGCGGCTTCCACCAATTGCTTTTGCTGCTCTTGGTGCAGGTGCGAATAGCCCGCAGCCGGTGAGGCGCTGGCGGCGCGGCCTGCGTAACCGAGTTTTTGGCCATCCATCATGTTCTCGTGGATATAGTGCTGCACAAAGAACCACGCGCCCTGGTTTTGCGGCTCGTCTTGGCACCACACAATGTCGGTGGCGTTGGGGTACTTCTTCAGCTCGGTGGCAAAGGCTTTGTGCGGGAATGGGTAGAGCTGCTCTACGCGCACAATCGCCACCTCGTCAGCGCCCTTGCTGTCGGCCATGGCTTCGCGCTTTTTCACCAGGTCGTAGTAGACCTTGCCCGAGCAAGCGATCACGCGCTTGACCTTGTCGGCCTTCTGCACAACCTCTTCTTTGTTCTCAGGAATGATGGTCTGAAAACTACCGCGCGTGAACTCGCTCAGTGGCGAGGCCGCGTCTTTGGCGCGCAGCAGCGACTTGGGTGTCATGATGATCAGCGGCTTGCGTAAATTGCGCACCTGCTGGCGGCGCAGCACATGGAAGATTTGGCTGGCCGTGGTGGGCTGCACGATCTGCATATTGGCGTCGGCTGCCAATTGCATAAAGCGCTCTAGGCGGGCCGAGCTGTGCTCGGGGCCTTGGCCCTCATAGCCGTGCGGCAGCATCAGCGTGATGCCGTTGACGCGGCCCCATTTCACCTCACCGCTGGCGATGAACTGGTCGATCACCACCTGGGCGCCATTGGCAAAGTCGCCAAACTGCGCTTCCCAAATCACCAGGGTACTGGGGTCGTTCGAGGCGTAGCCGTATTCAAAACCCAGCACCGCTTCTTCCGACAAGATGGAGTCGATCACCACAAACGGCGCTTGGCCTTCGGCCACGTTTTGCAGGGGCACGTAAATGCCGGTGTCGAACTTCTCGCGGTTTTGGTCGTGTATCACCGCGTGGCGGTGCGTAAAGGTGCCACGCCCGCAATCTTCACCCGACAAGCGCACTGGGTAGCCACTGGCCACCAAAGACGCAAAGGCCATGTGCTCGCCCATGCCCCAGTCCACCGGAATCTCGCCCCGGCCCATGGCGGCACGGTCGTCATAGACCTTTTTCACCAACTGGTGCGGCGTCACGCTGGCCGGAATGGCGGTGAGCTTCTCGGCCAAGCGCTTCCACTCGGTCAGCGGAATGGCGGTGTCACCCGCATCGGTCCATTTTTTGCCCACATAAGGCGTCCAGTCCACGGCGTACTTGCTCTTGAAGTTGCTGATAACCGGGTTGAAGGTGTTCTTGCCTGCGTCGAGCGCGGCGCGCATGGCCTTGACCATGTCGTCGCCCAGCGTAGCGCCCATGCCCTGCGCGGCCAATTTGTCGGCATAGAGCCGGCGCGTGCCGGGGTGGGCCGCAATTTTTTTGTACATCAGCGGCTGGGTCAGCGCGGGGGTGTCTTGCTCGTTGTGGCCGAGTTTGCGGAAGCAAATGATGTCGAGCACCACGTCTTTGTGGAACTCGGTGCGGTACTCCAGCGCCAGTTGGGTGGCCAGCACCACGGCCTCGGGGTCATCACCGTTGACGTGCAAGACCGGCGCTTCGATCATCTTGACCACGTCGGTGCAATACAGGGTCGAGCGGCTGTCGCGCGGGTCGCTAGTGGTAAAGCCAATTTGGTTGTTGATGACGATGTGCACCGTGCCGCCGGTGTGGTAGCCGCGCGTCTCGGCCAAGGCCAAGGTTTCCATCACCACGCCTTGGCCAGCAAAGGCCGCGTCGCCGTGCACCAGCACGGGTAGCACCTGCTTGCCCTGCGGGTCGTTACGGCGGTCCATGCGCGAGCGCACCGAGCCTTCGACCACGGGGTTGACAATCTCTAAGTGCGAGGGGTTGAAGGCCAGCGTCAAGTGCACCGGGCCGCCAGGCGTCGACACGTCAGAGCTAAAGCCTTGGTGGTACTTGACGTCGCCCGAGGGCAGGTCTTCGGGTGCGGTGTGGTCAAACTCGGCGAACAAATCGGCGGGCACTTTGCCCAGCGAGTTCACCAACACATTCAAACGCCCACGGTGGGCCATGCCGATCACGATCTCTTGCAAACCCTTAGCTCCGCCGAGCTGGATCAGCTCGTCCATCGAAGCAATAAAGCTCTCGCCGCCCTCGAGCGAAAAGCGCTTTTGGCCAACGTACTTGGTGTGCAAAAAGCGCTCCAGGCCTTCGGCTGCCGTCAGGCGGTCGAGGATGTGCAGTTTTTTGTCTTTGCCAAAATTGGGCTTGCTGCGAATGCTCTCGAGCTTTTGCTGCCACCAGCGCTTTTGGTTTTGGTCGGTCGAATACATGTACTCCGCGCCGATGGAGCCGCAATAGGTTTCGCGCAGCGCATTGAGCAGCTCGCGCAGGGTCATGCTTTCTTTGCCGAAGTAGGTGTTGCTGGTGTTGAACACCACTTCTTGGTCGGCGTCAGAAAAACCGTAGAACGCAGGCTCCAGGTCGGGGATTTTCTCGCGCTCAGCGCGCTTGAGCGGGTCCAGGTCGGCCCAGCGTGCGCCCACATTGCGGTAGGCGGCAATCAGCTGCTGCACTGCGGTGCGCTTGCGGCCCATCTCGGCGTCTTGGCTGGCCATCACAACCTTGGTGCCGCCTCGTTTGGCGCGCTCGGCAAAGGCGTTGATGACGGGCAGGTGCGGCACGTCTTTGGCATTGCTGCCGTCTACGGCGGGCACATGCTGCAGGGCGTCGAAATAGTCGCGCCAAGTGTCGGGCACGCTGCCGGGGTTGGCAAGGTAGTTTTCATACATCTCTTCGACATAGGGCGCATTGCCCCCGAAGAGATAGGTGTTGGCCTGGTAGGCTTGGTAGACCGTAGTCGGTACTGAACTCATTCCGCTGACTTTCTGCTTCCCTCTGGGATGCATGAGCTGGTTAGAAAACCTTCCGCTACACGGCTGAACCGATTGGCGGATGCGACTGTGGCAGGAAGGGCCTTAGTTACTGGGTGTGGATTGTGCCACTGTTTGCTAAACCCAGCTTATCCCATCGCCACCGCGTCGCGCACCTGCTGCAGCGCGCCCGGGTCGTCCATGGTGGTCAGGTCGCCGACCTCGCGGCCTTCGCACACGGCTTGGATGGCGCGGCGTAACAGTTTGCCGCTGCGGGTTTTGGGCAGTAGGTTGACAAAGCGCACCCGCGCAGGCCGCGCCACCGCGCCTAGCTGGGCGTCCACGCGCTTCATGATCTCGCCTTCTAGGCGCAGTGCGGCGGCAGGGTCGGCCAACACACTGGCGTCTTTGAGCACGGCAAAAGCCATGGCCACTTGGCCCTTGAGCGCGTCGGCCACGCCGACCACGGCCACCTCGGCCACGCTGCTGTGGCCGGCGATGCATTCTTCAATCTCACGCGTGCCCAAGCGGTGCCCGGCAACGTTGATCACGTCGTCGGTGCGGCCCAAAATAAAGTAGTAACCGTCGGCGTCTTTGATGCCCCAGTCGAAGGTGCTGTAGACCATCTTGCCGGGCACGCTTTGCCAATAGGTTTTGACAAAGCGCGCGTCGTCGCGCCACACGGTTTGCATGCAACCGGGGGGCAGCGGGCCTTCGATCACGACCACGCCTTTCTCACCCGGGGTGGTGAGCTCTTCGCCGGTGTTTTCATTGAGCAGCTTCATGCTGTAGCCGTACATCGGCAGGCCGGGGCTGCCCAATTTGCTGGCCTGTTTTTGAATGCCGTTGGCAATGGTCAAAATCGGCCAACCGCTCTCGGTTTGCCAGTAGTTGTCGATGATGGGCACGCCAAGCGCGCCACTGATCCAGCTCGATGTGGGCTCGTCGAGCGGCTCGCCCGCCAGGTACAAAGCTTTGAGACTGCTGAGGTCGTACTGCGCTAAAAAACTTGGATCTTGCTTTTTCAGCACCCGCACGGCGGTGGGCGCGCTGAACATGCGCGTGACCTTGTAGCGCTCGACCAAGCTCCACCACACGCCCGCGTCGGGCCGGGTCGGCAGGCCTTCGTAGAGGATGGTGGCCATGCCAGCAATCAGCGGCCCGTAGACGATGTAACTGTGGCCCACCACCCAGCCAATGTCGCTGGTGCAAAAATAAGTTTCACCGGCATTGGCTTCAAAAATATGCGGCATGCTCGCCGCCAGTGCCACGGCATAACCGCCCACATCGCGCTGCACGCCCTTGGGCTTGCCGGTGGTGCCACTGGTGTAGAGGGTGTAGCTCACTTCGGTGGCTTGCAACCACACGCAGGGCACCACGGCGCTGGCGTGCTGATCGGCCAGAACGCGCCACAGATGGTCGCGGCCAGCTACTAAATTCATAGCGGCCAAGTTGCGGTCGCTGAGCAAAACCGCTGCCGGTTTGTGGCTTGAGAGCGCAATGGCCTCGTCGAGCAGGGGCTTGTAGGGCACGACTTTGCCGCCGCGCGAACCGGCGTCGGCGCTCACAATCAACTTGGGCTCGGCGTCTTCAATGCGGGTGGCCAAACTGCCCGCCGCAAAGCCGCCAAACACTACCGAGTGAATAGCCCCCATGCGGGCGCAGGCCAGCATGGCAAACACCGCTTCGGCCACCATGGGCATGTAGATCAACACCCGGTCGCCTTGCTGCACGCCAAGGCTTTGCATCACCGCTGCCATGCACTGCACCTGGGCATGCAGCTCGGCGTAGGTATAGGTTTTTTCGGTATTGGTTTCGCTCGATACGCAAATCAAAGCGGCTTGGTTGGGGCGGTCTTTTAAGTGGCGGTCG
>CANFOR010000019.1 GCA_947448675.1 Betaproteobacteria bacterium | reverse complement strand
CATGCCGGGCATCAGCACCGAGCCATGCGCAGCGGGCGCGTAGGTAAAGGCGGTGTAGGCCAGCACGGCATAGCCCACGCCGCCCAGCAAGCCGATGCGCACAGTGAGCTGCATGGGCAGTGGCGACAAGCCCAGCCAGGTCGGCGCAGCACTGCCTGTAGCGCGCATGCGCCGCACCATCAGAAAACCCCAGGGCAGCAAAACCAAAGACGCACCGACGATGCGGCAAAACACAATGTCCAGCGGCGTGAGCGAGCGCAGGGCCATGTAGCGCGCCACCACAATGAAGGCAGTCCAGACAAAAATCGTGACCATGGCAGCGCCAATGCCCACGCGGCGCGGCGTTAAAAACGATGGGGGTTTGCTACTGCTCATAGCGCGATTATCCGTGCGCTGATAATTCTTGTATGCAGCTTGCACCACACACCTCGGCACTTTGTTTTTTTTCGCTCCCACTTTCGCGGCGCTGGGGTGCTCGTCTGTTCGCCGCCCTGTGCGGTTTGCTAGCCCTGAGCGCTGGCGCGCAAAACCTGCCGTCCTCCGTGGAGGCCGCCTTGGCCCGCGCCAAGCTGCCCACCAGCGCGCTGAGCATGCTGGTGGTGGAAACCCAGGGCACAGCCACGCCGCGCCTGGCCTTCCGCGCCACGCAGCCCATGAACCCGGCCTCGGTGATGAAGCTGGTCACCACCTATGCCGCGCTCGACCAACTCGGCCCCAGTTTCAGTTGGAAGACGCCCGTGTACGTAGACGGCACCATTGCGGGTGGCGTGCTGAGTGGCAACCTGTACATCAAAGGCCTGGGTGACCCCAAGCTGGTGGCCGAGCGCCTGTGGCTGCTGCTGCGCCGCGTGCAGGCCTTGGGCATTCACAGCATTCGCGGTGACATCGTGCTCGACCGAAGCGCCTTTGAAGTGCCGCCCGCCAACCCCGCCGACTTTGACGGTGAGCCCCTGCGACCCTACAACGCTGCGCCCGACGCGCTACTGCTCAACTTCAAAGCCGTGGTCATGGGCTTTAGCCCCAACGCCGCTGCCAACAATGCCAGCATTGCCTACGACCTGCCCTTGGCAGGCGTGCACATGCAGGCCCATGTGCCGCTCGGCACAGGCGAATGTGGCGACTGGCGCACTGGCTTGAAGGCCGACTTCAGCGACCCGCTGCGCCTGCGTTTTGCGGGCAGCTACCCCAGCAGTTGTGGCGAACGCATGTGGCCGTTGGCCTATGCCGAGCCACCCGCCTACGCAGCCCGCGCGCTCGAGGGCCTGTGGCGCAGCCTGAACGCAGGCACGGCCGAGGCGTTGAGCGGCAGTGTGCGCGAAGGCCGCGTGCCCGCCAAGCTCAAGCCAGTGTTTGAAGTGGCCTCGCCCAGCCTGGCCGAGGTGGTGCGCGACATCAACAAATACAGCAACAACGTGATGGCACAGCAGGTGTTTTTAACGCTGAGCTTGCAAGCCAAAGGGCTGGGCAGTTTTGAGGCCTCGCGCGAGCTGGTGCGCACGTGGTGGCGCAACAACTTCGGCGAGGCCGACATGCCGGTGCTCGACAACGGTAGCGGCCTGTCGCGCAACGAACGCATCAGCGCCCAGGGCTTGGCGCGCTTGCTACAGCTGGCCTGGGCCTCACCCCTGATGCCCGAGCTGATGGCCTCGCTGCCCATAGCAGGCGTAGACGGCACGCTCAAGCGCAGCAAGGCCGGTGCGGCGGCAGGCGCGGCGCATTTGAAGACCGGCTCGCTCAGCAATGTGGCCGCGATTGCGGGTTATGTCGACGGAGCCAGCGGCAAGCGCTATGTGTTGGTAGCGATTGCCAACCACGCCAATGCGACTGCCGCCCGCCCGGCGTTTGACGCATTGCTCGACTGGGCTGCCAAAGACCAGTAGGCGCCCGCACTGATGCCGCCTTGCGATGGCATGGCGCAAACTTTACCGAGAAACTGGTGTTTACCCGCTTGGAGCGTGCGCCTGCGCGCCACTACGATTCCATTTTCAAAACGAACGATCGTTCTATTTTATGGAGACAAGCATGCGGAAAATGAAGTGGCTAGCAACAGCCTTGGCTGGTGCGGTGGTATTGGCGGGTTGCGGTGGCGGTGGTGGTGCAGACACCACACCCAAAACAAGCGTGGGCAGCGTCAAAATTTTTGGCGACAGCCTGATGGACAGCGGCACCTTTGGTTATAAGTTCACCATCCAAAGTGCCGATCCAGCGAATCCGTTTCAGGTCTTCCCCGAGCGCATTGCCACCAGTTTTGGCTTTAGCAGCATGTGCCCATTTTTTCTATTCAACGGCACGACTTTTGTGGCCAATCCTAAGGCCGGTTGCACCAATTATTCCGTGGCGGGCGGGCGCGTCAACAACCTGACCAACTCCAGTGCACCAAGCAATGCAGTGCCTTTTGCCATCCCCTACCAACTCGGTGCTGCGGCAACATCTTTTGCTGCCAGTGACTTTGTCATCATCGACGGTGGCTCGAACGACTTGGCCGACTTAACGGGTGCTTACCTCGGCGCCACCACTCCAGCCGGAATAGGCACCTTCATTGGTGCAATAACCCCCTTGGTGCCCAATGCTGCGAGCATTGTGGGTGCTGCCCCCAGCGCCAGCAGCTTGGGCGCTGCCGGTGGTGCGTATGCGCAAGCTTTGGCTGCCACCTTGGTGGCCTCCGTCAAGGGCAACGTAGTGGCCAAGGGCGTTGGCAAGGTCTTGGTCGTCAACTCCAGCGACATCACCAAAACCCCTCGCTTTCAGGCTGTGTTAACTGGCATTAGCGCTACTGCGGGTGCAGCACAATCGGCAGCTGTACAGAGCTTGGTGCAGACCTGGACGCAAGCCTATAACGCGGCGTTAGCCGCTGGCTTTGCAGGCACCAATGTGCAGATATTTGACTTTTACGCCCAGGGCGGGTTGATCTTCGCCAACCCAGCTCAATACGGCATCACCAATGCTAGCACCCCTGCCTGCCCCATCGTCGCCGGCGGTATCGACACGGTGACAGGGCAAGCCAGCCTAAGCTATGGCGTCACGGTAGCAGCTTGCAACTCGGCCAGCATGTCGGCCAACATCCCCAAGGGTGAAACATCGCCCAACTGGTGGAAGAGCTATGGCTTTTCCGACAACTTCCACCCCACACCGGCGCTGCACCAGCTGATCGCGCAGTCCATCAGTGTGCAATTGGCCAAGCTGGGCTGGCTGTAAACGCAGGAACACATTCACCATGACTTCTACTACTTTTAAATTTCTCGTTTTGCCCCTGGCCCTTGCAGCGGCCTGTGCAGCCCACGCCCAAAGCGCCAACCCTTGGTCGGTGCGCGGCGGCTTTACCACCATCACGCCCAACGTCAGCAGCGGCGACCTCAGTGCGCCGAGCCTGCCGCAAACGCAATCGGGTATTGCCAGCTCGACACGTTTGGGCGGCGGTATCAACTACGCATTGAGCAGCAACTTGTCGATCGACCTGCCTTTGGCCATGCCCTTCAAGCATGACATTTCGGGTGCGGGTTCGATTGCGGGCGTGGGGAAAATTGCCGAGGTGAAGTCGCTGCCCTTCACGCTGTTAGCGCAATGGCGTTTTATGCAGCCCAGCGATAAGTTTCGTCCTTACCTCGGTGCGGGCCTGACCTACGCTAAGTTCTACGATGCCAAGGCTACGTCTACCTTGTCGGCGCTCAGCGGTGGCACGCCCAGCAACCCCACCACGCTGTCCATCCAATCCAAGCTAGCACCCACCGTGCAACTGGGTGCCAGCATGGCTTTGAACGAACATTGGTTCATTGATGCCAGCTACACCTACACGCTGTTAAAGAATCGCACCACCCTGTCTACCGGGCAAACCCAAGACAACACGGTAAACCCCAGTTCACTGAGTTTGGCGGTGGGCTACAAGTTCTAGGTTTTCGCTCTAACCTAACGCAAAAACGGCAGCCTAGGCTGCCGTTTTTGTTAATGTGCTACCCCAACAAAGAGCAATGCACAAACTTACCAGCGCAAACGCAATTTACCCAGCACGTAGTTGGCAAACAGCACCTGGGGCGCGGGGGTCATGTACAGGTTGTCGGCCCACAAATAGCTGTTGTAGGTCACGCCCGAGGTGATGGTGCTGGCGTTGCACAGCGCGGAGTTCACTTGGCCCGCACCAATGCCAATGCCGGGGCCTGCATCGACCGAGTTGCAGGCTGCGGCGTTGGACGCGGTAAGGCTGTACGAGGCAGGTTGGTTGGCCATCAGGTTAACGTAGTAGGCGGCGTCGGCGTACTGCACATAGGCGCCCAGGTCAACGATCGTGGTCAGCAGCGAGGTGT
The DNA here is from genome assembly GCA_947448675.1 of Betaproteobacteria bacterium. Lineage (GTDB taxonomy): Bacteria > Pseudomonadota > Gammaproteobacteria > Burkholderiales > Burkholderiaceae_C > CANFOR01. The sequence goes on along the minus strand of CANFOR010000019.1, from coordinate 16,866 downwards.
TGAACTGGATGCTGCCGTCGGACATGGCGCCGGTCTGGCCGCTGTTGATGCCCCAAGGCGTTTTAGCGATGTTGTACACACCTGCGACCACGATATGCTGCGCACCGGCCGTCACCAAGCGGCGCACTTGGGTGCCCAGGTCTTTGCCGGCCTGGGTCACATTGGCGGTGTATTGCGCGGGGCTGATGCTACCCGCCAGCAAGGCCTGTCCCTGCACCACCATGTCGCTGATGCCGCCGTTGATGATGACCAAGTCGTTCGGATCAAAACTCTTGGCGGCCAAGAAGCCATCGATCTGCTGCTGCACTGTGGGTGTGGCCGCCACGCCTGCCGCGTCGGGCGTTTGGCTGACGCGGGCATTGCCTTGGGCATAGCCGAGCCCCCCGGCCGACTGCGCAGTAACAGTGAGGCCATAGTTGGCGGCAACGCGCTGGGGCCACATGCTGAGGCTGGCGTCGTTGACGCTATAGGTTTGGCCGCTGACTTGGCCGAGGTCGCTAAAGCCGTCGCCAAAAGCCACCACCCGCTTGGGTACGAAGGCGTCGAACACCGTGCCCGAGCCGCAGCCCGCCAACACGCTTGCCGCGCCCACCAGCACCAACAAAAACACACGGCGCAAGCTAGTAAAGGTCATGAATCAAGTTCTCCAAAGGGAATGCGCAATCTTACCGTGCGCACAGAGGCCGGGGGTAAAGCAGTGTGAAGCGGCTGTAGGTTTGCTGTACGTTGGCTGTGGGCGTACTCGGCTGCTGGCATCAAGCAGCGGCGGCGCGCTGCAAGCGGTCGCGCACACCGTCCCAGGCGGCGTCCCAGGGCGGGGCCTCGACCCAAATGAGTTTGGCCCCTTGTTCGTCAAAACTGCGCAGCACGGCAAACAGCTGTTGCGCGGTGGCGGCAGCATCGTCGGGCATGCGCCGCAGCAAGGTGGCCGCTGAGCGGCTGCGCAGCACAGCGCGGGCGTAGACCGCAATGTTTTTTGCATCTGGCCCGAGCAGATCGAGCGCGGTTTGCAAGGCCTTGGCGTCCATTAAGCGCAGTGTGGCTTGGGGTGCGTAGTGCGACTCTAAGGTGCCCGAGGCGCGCGGCGCAGCGCCTTCTGCGTCTTGCGGCAAGAGCACGGTGATGCCACAAGCGCGCTCGATTTCGGCCACGCTCAGCATGCCGGGGCGCAGCAGCACCGGCGCGGCGCGGGTGCAATCAACGATGCACGACTCGATGCCCACCGCACAGGCTCCGCCGTCGAGCACAAACAGCTGCGCGCCAAGTTCATCGCGCACATGCTGGGCCGTTGTCGGGCTGAGCTTGCCAAAGCGGTTGGCGCTGGGCGCAGCCACGCCGCTCACACCCTGCGCCAGCGCGGCTTGCAGCAGGGCCCGGGCCATGGGGTGGGCTGGGCAACGCAGGCCGACGCTGGCCTGCCCCCCCGCTGCCGCCGTGGCCACGCCTGGACGGCGCGGCACGATCAGCGAGAGCGGGCCAGGCCAAAAGGCTTGCATCAGCTTGAGCGCAAACGGGGGCAGGCTTTGCGCAAACTCTTCGGCCTGCGCAGCAGAGGCGAGGTGGACGATCAAAGGGTGCTCGCTGGGCCTGCCTTTGGCGGCAAAAATTTGGGCCACCGCTGCGTCGTTGCAGGCGTCCGCGCCCAGGCCGTAGACCGTCTCGGTGGGAAAGCCCACCAACTCGCCTTGGCGCAGCAAAGCAGCGGCACGCGCTATGTTTTTAGTAGCTGCATACGCATATTCTACGGGCGTTTCCACAGGTTTTGTCTCTTAAAAAGCGGCTAAAACGGCGCAAAACCCAAGAGCTTGGCGGCTTGCAAGGCCACGGCGCGCGCCTGCGCTGGTGTGGCAGCGGTCACGTTCAGATGGCCCATTTTGCGGCCCACGCGGGCTTGGGTTTTGCCATACAAATGCAGGTGCGTGCCGGGCAAGGCCAGCACCTGGGCCCAGGGCGGCTCTTGGCTGTGGCCGTCGGCAGCCAACCACAGCTCGCCCAAGAGGTTGAGCATGATGGCGCTGCTGTGCTGGCGCGGCGGGGTCAGTGGCAGGCCGGCCAGGGTACGCACTTGCAGCTCGAACTGCGAGACGTCGCAGGCGTTGAGGCTGTAGTGGCCGCTGTTGTGCGGGCGCGGAGCCATCTCGTTGACCACCAGGCCACCGCTTTGCAGCACAAAAAATTCGACGCACAGCACACCCACATACGACAAATCGTTTGCTATTTTTTTGGTAGCTGCAATCGCAGTATTGGCGAGCGCTGGCGGCATATTTCCTTCAAATACTTCGGTCACGGCCAAGATGCCGTCGCGGTGCAAATTGCGCTGCACCGGCAAGTGCACCATGCTGCCGTCGGCGCCACGCGCCACGATGACTGAGCATTCAAAATCGAGCGCCAGCATTTTTTCGAGTACGCAGGGCTGTTGCTTTAACGCAGCCCAGGCGCTGGCCAATTCGGCGCGGGTGGCCACGCGCACCTGGCCTTTGCCGTCGTAGCCCAGGCGCGCGGTTTTCAAAATGCCGGGAAGCAGGTCAGCGCCAACGGCCTCTAGCTGCGCCGCGCTTTCGATGACAGCATAGGGTGCGCAGGGCACACCGCAGGCGACAAAATGCGCCTTCTCTTGCACGCGGTCTTGCGCCACGGCGACCACGCTCGCGCTGGGGTGCACGGCCAGTAAATCGCTGGGCACAGCGGCTGCGCCCAGCCCGGCGGCGCTGCCGCTGGTCGCGCCTGGGGCAGGCCCGCTGCGCATGGCGGCAAGTGCGCGCAGGGAAGCTGCAGGCACGTTTTCAAACTCCGTGGTCACCGCCGCGCAGTGCGCAGCCAGCCTGGCCAAGCCGCTCTCATTTTCATAGCTGTCGTCAATATGGTAGTGGCTCACCCGGCCTGCGGGAGAGTCAGCGTCGGGGTCGAGCACCGCGGTGAAGTAGCCCATGCTTTGCGCGGCATGCGCAAACATGCGGCCCAGTTGGCCGCCGCCCATCACGCCCAGGGTAGCACCTGCAAGGATGGGAGCCCCCATGCTCGTTACCCTGCTCATACTGCCGGTAAGCGCATAGCGCGGGCCGCAGCCGTTTGCTCCGCACGAAAGGCCTCGAGCTTGGCGCGCAAAGCGGCGTCTTCATTGGCCAACATGGCGACGGCAAACAGGGCTGCATTGGCCGCACCGGCTTGGCCAATGGCAAAGGTAGCCACCGGCACGCCCTTGGGCATTTGCACAATGCTGTGCAGCGAGTCCATGCCGCTCAGGTGTTTGCTGGCCACCGGCACGCCGAGCACGGGCACCGTGGTTTTGGCGGCCAACATGCCAGGCAAGTGGGCCGCCCCGCCCGCTCCGGCGATGATGGCCTTGAGCCCCCGGCCAGCGGCGGCTTGCGCGTAGGCAAACATGTCGTCGGGCATGCGGTGGGCCGAGACTACGCGCGCCTCATGCGCCACGCCAAATTGCGTGAGCATCTGCACTGCGTGCTGCATGGTCTCCCAGTCCGAGCTGGAGCCCATGAGCACGCCGATCACTGGAAGCATGAGAGTCCTTCGTCGGTTGGGGACAGCGCGCCGCTGCGCAGCGGCTTGGCCCACGAGATAATAAGATCGCATTTTACGTTTCTAACCCGAGCCCGCCCGCATGATCCACGTTACCACCGCCAATTTTGATGAAGAAGTCATCCAAGCCTCAACGCACACGCCTGTGCTGGTGGACTTTTGGGCCCCCTGGTGCGGCCCCTGCAAGGTGATTGGCCCGCTGCTGGAAAAGTTAGAAACCGACTACGCAGGCCGCTTCAAGCTGGTGAAAATTGACTCTGACCAAGAGCAACAACTGAGCGCCGCCTTTGGTATTCGCAGCATTCCTACCTGCATTTTGCTCATCAACGGCCAGCCGGTGGACGGCTTTGCGGGCGCTTTGCCCGAGGGGCAGCTCAAGGCTTTTTTAGACAAACACCTGCCCCCCGCAGCCGAGCCCGAAGCCGAAGAAGCGCCCCTGGCCGACCCCGCAGCGAGCAGCCCCGAAGCCGCGCTAGCAGCGCTGGAACAAGCTCTGGCCACAGACCCGGCCAATGACGAAGCGCGCTTTGAATATGTCAAGCTGCTCTTGCAAATGGGCCTGGACGACGAGGCCAAAGTGGCCTTTGCCCCGGTGATCGCCAAAGCCGCCGCTGCGGCCACCGGCGACAGCAGCGTGGGCAGCACAGCGCGCAAGTTAAGCGCCCTGCAGCGCTGGATGAATGCTATAGATTATGTAGCTGCGTACGCACAATCTACGGGCTTTTTGGCCGATTTAGATGCCAAAATAGCAAGCAATAAGCGCGATTTTGAGGCCCGCTTTGCACGCGCCCAACTGCTGATGGCCAATAGCGAATGGACGCAGGCAATGGACGAGTTGCTCGACATTTTGATGCGCGACAAAGCCTGGGCTGAAGACAAGGCGCGCAAAACTTATATCGCGATTTTGGACCTCATCGAACCGGCCAAGCCCAAGGTCGCCGACGGCCACGTACCGCCCGAAGACCCGGTGGTGGCGAGCTACCGGCGCAGGCTGAGCTCGGTGGTGCTCAGCTAGCGAACGCACGCTTGCTTTTGCGCGGGCCATTCTCTTGCGCGGGCCATTCGCGGCCGCGGTATGAGCCCCGCGCCAGCCATGGCCGCGGCCCTACCAGCGCGCAGGCAGGCTCTTGAGCAAAACCAAACGCCGCTCACGCAGCGCCACATAGCCACCAGCTTCGAGGTCTTTCAAGAGGCGGCTGACCATCTCGCGAGAGCAGGCAATGTGGTTGGCAATTTCTTGGTGGGTGATGCGCTCGCGCAGCACGCGGGTGCCGTCGTCTTCGATGCTGGCCAGTTGTTCGAGCAAGCGCGTCAAACGGCCATAGACGTCGATCAATGCCAGGGTACGCGCGCTCTCGGTGGCCAGGCGGGCACGATGGATGAGGCGCTTCATCAGCTCAAACGCAAACTCGGGTTCGCTGGCAATAAAGCTGCGCAGCAAGTCGCGGCTGACCACAGCGCAAGTGGTGGGCTCTAGCGCTTCAACATTGGCTGAGCGCGGGCCGCCGTCGAGCGCCATCTCGCCTACGTAGTCGCCGGGGCCGTAGATGCCCAGCGTGATTTCTTTGCCTTTGTCGTCGGCGGCGTAAGCGCGTATACGGCCGGCTTGGATGATGTAGAGCGTGTCGCCGACATCGCCTTCTTGGATCAGCAAGCTGCCTTTGCGAAAGCGCCGCGATTGGCCTTGGGCCGCCAGCGCGGCGACCAAACTGGCGGTCAAGCCAGCGCTTTGGGCAGAGTCTGCGCTGTGCAGGGTATATGCAGATTGGGCAGGCATAACCTGCAACTATATACGCCCGCGGCCAAGCCAGCTATTGCAAACTGCCCATACGCAGGGCCGGCACCATGGGCGGCAGCGCCGCTACGCGCTTGACCAAATCGCGAATGTTGTGGGTGCCCGTTTTTTGCCGAATGCTAATGATTTGGCTGCGCACGGTAGACACGCACACGCCGTTGTGGCTGGCAATGTCTTCGGCCTTAAGGCCTTCGCACAGGCCTTGCAGCACCGTGACCTCGCCGCGGCTGAGTTTGGTGGCATTGGCAAAAAATTGCATGGACAAACTCTCGCCGTTTTGCCGTTTGCCGCAGACCACCAAGATAGCGTTTTGCGCATCGTGCTTTAAGGGCACTACCGCTAAAGAGAATTTGGTGTGGTCGGAGCCCACTTCAATCATGCTGCGGTGGCCCATTTCAGCCCGCCATGCGGCTTGCACCAGCTCGGCTTGGTGGTGGGCTTGGGCGGTGTACAGCTGCCCGTCCACTTTGCGCAGTACCTGCCCTGCGTTGAGCTCGTAGCGCGCCAAATGGTTGGTATGTCGAATATGCAGTTGCGCGTCCACCAAGAGCACGCCATAGTCCATTTCGTCCAACATGCTGACCAACAACTCACTGGGCAAGTCGCTGGGTTTGCTGGTTGCGTAGCCGCTGTGCGCGCCCCAGGCCACATCGTTGGAAGTCGTGCGAATGGTGTCGAACATGATGGGCTCCTTGATGGTTGTGAGCCCTCAGTGTGTCAAAGTGCCGCGTTTACGTCTTGTGACTAATGCCGCCTGAAATGTGACATATTCACGTTTTTCGGTCTAAGTTGTTGTATTGCCCCGTGCCTCGTCGCGCTGGACTTTGAGCATTTTGGTCTTGATGCGGTTGCGTTTGAGCGGAGACAGATACTCTACAAAGACTTTGCCCATCAGGTGGTCCATCTCGTGTTGAATGCACACGGCCAGCAGGCCTTCGGCTGCGATCTCGCGCAAGCGGCCCTCGCCGTCGAGGGCTTGCACTTTAATGGCCAGCGAGCGCTCGACGCCATCGTAAATGCCGGGTACCGAGAGGCAACCCTCTTCACCGACTTGCTTTTCAGCGCTGGCCCAGGTGATCTGCGGGTTGATGAGCACCATAGGCTCGTTGCGCTCTTCGCTTACGTCAACCAGCACCAAACGCTCATGCACATTGACCTGGGTCGCGGCCAAACCGATGCCCTTGGCCTCGTACATGGTCTCTAACATGTCGGCTATCAAACTGCGGATGCGTGTATCTACCGCGTGCACGGGTTTGGCAACGGTGTGCAGGCGGGCATCAGGGTAGCAAAGGATCGTCAGTTGGGCCATAAATCGGGGGCTTCATTCGTGCGGGGTGGGGTATTCGAAAAGATTTGTCGCTATTTTCGCCACTTTCTGGGTTCCGCACCACAAGTACCGGCAATATTCGTTGCTCAATCAAGGGCTTGAGCGCAAAATCGCCAGTAACTTATGAAGATGGCGAGCCCACCTGTGCACTCATTTACCAAGCTTTTCAGCGTCGCCCTGTGTCTGTCCTTGCCCGCTATGGGTTTGCAGGCCCAATATGTCACCACGCCGGGCCAAAAGGCCACGGCCGAACAAGTCGCCCAAGCGGGAGTGCCGCTGTCGGAACTGGCCCCCAATGCGCCCGACAACTACACCATCAAATCGGGTGACACGCTGTGGGCCATTTCGGGCCTGTTCCTCAAAAGCCCGTGGCGCTGGCCTGAGCTGTGGGGCATGAACATGCAAGAGATTCGCAACCCGCACCGCATCTACCCCGGTCAGCAGTTGTACCTCGACAAGTCCAGCGGCCGTGCAGTGCTGCGCACGCGCCAAAGCATGGGCACGGGCTCGGTTCCTAGCGACACCATTAAAGTCTCGCCACGCACCCGCTACGACTCGCTGGCCGACAACGCCTTGCCAACCCTGGTGCCGAATTTGATCGAGCCCTTTTTGGCCGAGCCCTTGGTAATCGACGAACAAACCTCGCTCAGCGCGCCGCGCATTGTGGCCACGCAAGAAGGCCGCGTGATGCTCTCGCGGGGCGACCGCGGCTATGCCCGCTCGATCGACGGCGCAGGCTTGGTATTGGCCAAGAATGAAGAGCGCCAGCTGCGCGTTTTTCGCAATGCCACGCCACTCAAAGACCCCGGAACGGGTGAAATTTTGGGCTACGAAGCCCAGTACCTTGGCAAAGCCGATTTAGTCCGCAGCGAGGGCAGCAACCAGGCCAAGGGCAAAGACGGCAAAGCCATTACCGAAGTCGTTCCCGCGACGATTGACATCGTCAGCTCGAAAGAAGAGATTCGCACCGGCGACCGTTTGCTGCCCGAGCCCAAGCACCAGTTTATGAGCTACGCGCCGCGTGCACCGCAAAACGCAGTCGAAGGCCGCATTGTCTCGGTCTACGGCAGCGCCGTGCGCATGGTGACGCAGAACCAAGTGGTAGCGTTAAATCGTGGCAAAAACGATGGCATGGAAATCGGTCATGTCTTGGCCATTTACAAAGACGGAGAGTCAATCAAAGACCGCACCGATGCCGCACTCACGCAAATCAAGTTGCCCAACGAGCGCAGCGGCTTGCTGATGATCTTCCGCGTGTTTGACCGCGTGTCGTATGGCCTGGTTCTACAGGTGACCGACGCACTACAGGTAGGCGACCGCGTCGCCAATCCGCGCTAAGCGCAGGGCCCGCAGCTTCGGGCAAGGCAAGGACAAGACCGTGCAACGCGAAGAGCTCTCCGCTTGGTTGCGCCTCACGCTCACCCCTGGCATTGGTAACCAAGGTGCTCGCCGCTTGTTAGCGGCCTTTGGCTTACCGCAGGCCCTATTTGCCCAAGATGCCAGTGCACTGGCTGACTTAGTGCCCGCACACTTGGTGCGGGCACTCCAGCAAGAACCCGAAGGTCTGGCTGAGTTACTCAGCACCACATGGGATTGGCTACACGCTACAGAATCTGGCCCCAATCGCCAGATTATTTGCCTTGCCGACACCCACTACCCGCAAGCCCTACTGCACACTGCCGACCCCCCCTTGATGCTCTACACCCTGGGCCAGCACAGCCTGGATGGCCAAATGGGTTTAGAGTCCGTAGCGGCCAGCATTGCCATCGTGGGCAGCCGCAACCCTACGCCCCAGGGCGCTGCGAATGCACACGCCTTTGCCAGCGCGCTCAGCCAAGCCGGGCTCACGGTAGTGTCAGGCATGGCCCTGGGTATTGATGGCGCGGCGCACCAAGGCGCGCTCGAAGGGCCGAGTCGCACCGTGGCGGTAGTGGGCACTGGCTTAGACCGCGTCTATCCTAAGCGCCACTTGAAGCTGGCCCATCGCATTGCGGAACAGGGATTGATCGTCAGCGAGTTCCCGCTGGGCACGCCGCCGCTGATGGCCAACTTCCCGCAACGCAACCGCATCATTGCGGCGCTGAGCCAGGGCACCTTGGTCGTAGAGGCTGCGGTGCAGTCGGGCTCGCTGATTACGGCGCGTCTGGCGCTCGAACAGGGCAAAGAAGTGTTTGCCATTCCGGGATCCATTCACTCGCCGCAATCGCGCGGATGTCATCTGCTGATTCGCCAAGGCGCTAAGCTGGTCGAAACCGCGCAGGATGTCTTGGAAGATCTAGGTCTTCCATATGCTATTAATTTAATAGCTATTAACGCACATTCTACGGGCCTTAGCGAAGGAAGTTATAAAAATAGTGCACTGCTAGAGGCGCTGGGTTTTGACCCCTGCAGCCTCGACGCCTTGCAAGCGCGCACCGGCTGGGCTACCGCCGAGCTGCAAGCGGCTTTGCTGGAATTGGAACTCGAAGGCTGGCTTGCGCGCTTACCGGGCGGTTTGTTCCAACAAACGCGCCAGGCCTAGCGACGGCGCGCCGAGCGCACTGCCTCAGTTAAGCAAGCGCTCGGGGTTGGCATCTAGGCGGGAGAGCGCATCGCGGGTGGCGCGCACGGTGAGCGCTTCTTCTTCGATCGGTGCCAGCAAGCCCGCTTGCAAGTAGGCTGCTGCACGGCGCAACTGGAACAAAAAGCTGCGGTTATCGGGCGTAGCAAACAGGTAGAGCTGACCACGGTCACTGCGCCAAGCAAATTGCACGCGGTCGACATGGCCATTGTGGTCCAGGGTAAGCCAAGTGCCTTGCTGCAGCTCAGCGGCCCAGGCGCGCATGGCTTCGGTCGGCTCGCTGCCACCCTCGGTGATGATTTGAATGCCGGTGGTGTCGATGCCCAGCAGCAGCTCGATGTTCTCGGCGTCTATAGGTAAGTCGCCCACATCTTCTTCCGACAAATAGTCTTCCAAATTGGCCAAGCGCTTGGACATGGCATCGATATGGCTTTGGTCAATGGCCTCGGTCTTGGACATAAAGGCATCGGCCAAAATACTGCTGATCGATTTGATATGCTGGTCTTGCACAGCATCGGCCAAGCCCAGCAAACTCATGCCCATGCGCAAGCGTTGCAACAAAGTAGGCAGGGCTTGGATAACGCGGGCGCGGTCGTTGCGATTGGGCTTGGCGCTAGCGGCCCACACCAAGTCTGCAGCAGCCTGTTTGAACTGGATGGTGTCTTGGTGTTGTGGCCCGCTCTTGATGGCCGTGATAGCCAAGACTTCGGCCCAAATTTTGAATAGAAATTCCCGCACGATATCGCGTACCGGCATATTGCCCAGCATGCTGCGCATCTCAATGGTGTATTGGATCGCCATGGTCTCTTTTTGCTCGATCTGCTGCGCCACCGAGACCACACGCAAGGCGGTACCGTGACCGGTCAAAAATTTGGAAAGAAATTTTTGAAACTCGTCATAGACCAGTTGGAAGACACGGCGTCCGGTTTCAGGGTACTGTTCGATCACCTGCACCACGCGCTTGATCTCTACCTCGATCACGCTACCCGAAACCGCTGCATCAAAACCCAGCACGCAAGAGCCCATGCGGTCGATCAAACGGCGCGCAGGGTGCTGCAAAGAGCCAAAAAATTCGGGCTCCGACAAGGCCACGCGCAAAACCGGCATTTGCAAACGCGCAAACCACACCCGCACGGCCGCAGAGATGCGCTCTTCCGCCAAAATACTTTGAAACATCAGTGCGACGATTTCAATTGTGGCTTTTTCACTGGTGCTGGTGGCCACCTTTTTTAAATCGGCTGAACGCTGGCGTACTTGGTTGGCTGCACGCTCAACGTGCACGGCTTCGTAGCGGCCATCGGTGGGCTCAAAATTACTGTTTTGCTGGGTCGCCTGGAATTGCTGCTGGGCCACCAACTCTTTCACCAAGGGTGTTGAAGGAACTTGAGGCCGGGTATCGTCATAGCCCGACACTTTGTCGCTTAACAGTCGGCGCAACTGGCCCATCACACCTTGCGCTCGCATTTTCACCCTGGCCAGGGGTGTGGTTGAAGTCAAAAGTCGGGTTTCATCTTGCAAACCAGTAGCGGTGCCGGCGTGCGCGGGGTGACTATTGCCCCCTTTGCCTTGAAAGCCTGCACTAGCAGGCCCGGTTGATGCGCCGCCAGGGCCGGTGCGCGACCCAGAATCACTGCGCGAGCCGCCGCCGCCAGAACCTCCAGCTCCACTTCCACCACGACCCCCTGAGCCAGGGCGGCTGCTCGTGCCATCGGGTCGTGTGGTCAAGTGCTCCTGGGCATTGTCCGCAAAATCACTTCCACTGGTAAATTTGGACGATGCGAAAGAACCCGGGGCACCCTCGGCGGTGCGTTTGACCATGGAGCGACGGTCAATCTCAGGCATGACGCCCTGTGCAATCAAAAGCTCATTGGCCGAGCGATAAGCCGCGACCAAATGCTCGGCCAAATGGGCTTGGATACTGTCTTGCACTAAAGTCCAGGATTGCTGCGACTGTCCGTGTAGAGCCCACTGCTCAACCACAATGCGTGCAAAAGTTTCTGGCCGCAGAACGTCAGTAGGCTCTAAGTCGCCACGGCCTTCTAGGCTTTGAATACGCAAGCGCAGATCGTTGAGCTCCCAGGTGACTTTGTCCAGCACACGCAAGGCCAGGCGCGAGCTGATGATCTGATTTTCCACCACGTCATCACCCAAAAGCTCAAAGCTCAGCTCCCCCCCAATGTGCTTTAGGGGAGCCGATTGGCTTGACTTAGCACCTTGCAGCGCAATAGCACAGCCACGCAGCCACGCAGCCTCTTGCTTTTGAAAATCCAGCCAGGCATCGCGGCGCAACTGCATTTCGCGTGCATTGGTACTTTGGTCAACCAGCCACTGCATGCGGCTGCGCACCAAGGGGCCCAGCTCCATCACCTTTTGGATCGCCAAAGAAGCAAACAGGCTGCGCGCCTTGTGGGCTAAATCGGCTGATCGTTGACTGGGAATGGTCGCCATGGTTTTGGTTAAAAATTAAACCGTTGCACCTGCGTTGGGGTCGTTCGGATCTTCGTCTTTTTTGGCCGTGGATTTCACCATGTCTTCACGCTTAACACCCAGCCACATGGCAATGGCTGCTGCCACAAACACCGAAGAATAAATACCAAACAAGATACCGATGGTGAGCGCCAAAGCAAAATAAAACAAGGTCGGGCCACCAAACAGTAACATCGAGAGCACCATGATCTGCGTGCAACCGTGGGTAATGATGGTGCGGCTAATCGTCGAAGTGATGGCGTTGTCGATAATTTCTACCGTATTCATTTTGCGGTAGCGGCGAAAGTTTTCACGCACCCGATCAAAAATAACCACCGATTCATTCACCGAGTAGCCCAACACAGCCAGTACCGCAGCCAGCACCGAGAGCGAGAACTCCCACTGAAAAAAGGCGAAAAAGCCCAAAATAATGATCACATCGTGCAAATTGGCAATGATGCCGGCCACGGCAAACTTCCACTCAAAACGGAAAGCCAAGTAGAGCATGATGCCCACCACCACCATGGCCAAGGCCTTCAAGCCGTCTGCCGCTAGCTCATCGCCCACCGAGGGGCCAACAAATTCTGTGCGGCGTTTGGTAATCTCCGGGTCGGCTGCTTTCAGAGCAGCGAAGACCTTGTCGCTCTGCTGCGCTGAGCTAACGCCCTTTTGCGCAGGCAGGCGAATCATCACGTCTTGGGCTGTACCAAAGTTTTGCACTTGCACGTCGGTATAACCGAGGCTACTCACCAAGCCGCGCACCTTCTCTAGCTCAGCCGCCTTGCTGTAGGCCACTTCCATCACGGTGCCGCCAGTGAACTCTACCGACAAATGCAAACCACGCGAAAACAAAAAGAAGACCGCTAGCAAAAACGTAGCGAGGGAGACTGCATTGAAAATCAAGGCATGGCGCATGAACGGTATGTCGCGCCGGATTTTGAAGAACTCCATGGTTAACTCCCTTTTGCCACGGTATTGGCCGTTTGCTCTGCTGGCCGCCACACGGTGCCGATCGACACGCCTTTGAGCTTTTTCTGCCGACCATACCAAAGATTCACCAAACCGCGCGAGAAGAATACAGCGGAGAACATGCTGGTCAAAATGCCGATGCAATGCACCACCGCAAAACCGCGCACCGGGCCTGAGCCAAAGGCCAACAGGGCAATGCCTGCAATCAAGGTGGTGATGTTGGAGTCCAAAATCGTCGACCAAGCACGGTCATAACCAGCATTAATGGCCGCCTGCGGCGCCGCGCCACTGCGCAACTCCTCGCGCACCCGCTCGTTGATCAGCACGTTGGAGTCAATGGCCATACCCAGGGTGAGCGCCATAGCCGCAATACCGGGTAGGGTGAGCGTGGCTTGCAGCATCGACAGCACGGCCACCAAGAGCAACAAGTTCACCGCCAGCGCCACGCTAGAGAACATGCCAAACAGCATGTAGTACAGGCACATAAAAACGACGATCACTAAAAACCCTGCAGTCACACTATGAAAGCCTTTGGCAATATTTTCTGCTCCCAAGCTAGGCCCAATGGTGCGCTCTTCGATGATTTCCATTGGCGCAGCCAGCGAACCGGCACGAAGCAACAAGGCCAAGTCATTGGCCTCGGCAACACTCATAGAGCCCGAAATTTGGAAACGGTTCCCGAGCTCGCCTTGAATCACCGGCGCAGTCAGCACCTCGCCCTTGCCCTTTTCAAACAGCACAATGGCCATGCGCTTTTTCAGGTTCTCGCGGCTCACGTCGCGCATGATGCGCCCGCCCTTGGCGTCTACTGTTAAGTCGACCTTGGGCTGTTGGCTTTGCGAATCAAAACCCGGCTGTGCGTCGGTCAAGCTGTCGCCTGCCAAAATCACTTGCTTCTTGACGATCACGATGCGCCCATCGCGCTCCAAAAAGCGCTCGGAGCCAAAGGGGACTGATGCCGTGTTGTTCTCTGCGGCGCGGCCATCGGTGCTGTCGTCAACCAAGCGCAGCTCTAGGGTGGCGGTGCGGCCAATCAGGTCTTTGGCGCGGGCCACGTCTTGAATGCCAGGCAGCTGCACCACGATGCGGTCAAGGCCCTGCTGTTGAATCACCGGCTCGGACACGCCCAGTTCGTTAATGCGGTTGTGCAAAGTGGTGATGTTTTGCTTCAAGGCCTGTTCTTGGATCTTGCGCGCCGCTTCGGGTTTGATGCTGGCCGTGAGCTTGTATTCCACGCCCTCAGCCACGTCTACCGCCTGCAATTCTGCGAACTGGTCTTGCAAGATGGCCTTGGCCGCTTGCAGGGTTTGTGCATCGCGAAAGCGCACCTCGATGCTTTGGTTATTGCGGCTAATACCATTGTGGCGCACGTTCTTCTCACGCAGCGCGATGCGCAGGTCGCCGGCCAAAGTTTCTGCGCGCTTGGACAGCGCCGCCTGCATATCTACTTGCAGCATAAAGTGCACGCCACCGCGCAAGTCCAAGCCCAAATACATGGGCGCTGAATGCAAGGCGGTGAGCCAGCGTGGCGAGCGCGAAAGCAGATTCAAGGCAACCACGTAGCTGGGGTCGTTAGCATCGGGCACCAAGGCTTTTTGAATCGTGTCGCGTGCCTTGAGTTGCACGTCGGTATTGTCAAAGCGCACCTTCACCGAGGCGCCGTCCATGGTCAAGTTGTCGTAGGCAATGCTGGCTTCTTTCAACGCCAACTCGACCCGGGTTTGGGTGGTGGCGTCTACCTTGACGGTAGCCTTGCCGCTGGACACTTGCACCGCAGGTGCTTCGCCAAAGAAATTGGGCAAGGTGTAGACAGCCCCCACCAATAACGCGATCACAATGACCACATACTTCCAGACCGGATAACGGTTCATATTCGCACCTTGTGCTTGTTCTTGTGCTGAAAATCCATTGGGCGCTTACTAAGCGTGCGAGATTTTATTTAACCGTGCCCTTAGGCAAAACCTGCACCACGGCGCTGCGCTGCACCTGGATTTCAACGCCACTGGCGATTTCCACGCTCAAGTAGCTGTCTCCCAGTTTGGTGATTTTGCCCAGAAAACCACCCGAGGTAGCCACTTCATCACCCTTGGCAAGCGCATCGATCATCGCGCGTTGCTCTTTTTGGCGCTTCATTTGCGGGCGGATCATCACGAAGTACAGCACGCCAAACATTAGCACCAAGGGCAGCATGCTGGTGAGGGAAGACATCATGTCTGTGCCGCCAGCGGCGGCGGCAGGCGCGGTTTGCGCAAATGCAGAAGAAAAGAACACAGGAAAACTCCAAACAATTGAACGGCGCAGCCATACCGGCCACTGTTGCCTAAAGTCTTCAATTGTATGCGTCCGCACCTTTGCCTGGGGGCCAATATGCATAGGGCATCAACTTCTCCGGGTTTAGGCCGCTTTTTGGCTGGGCGTGGCAGCGCGCAAGTTGCGCAGCAAGCTCAGCCAATGCGTGCGCGCCTCTAGGGTATTGCGCTCTTTCACATGGCCAAAACCCTTGATGCGCTCTGGAACGCGGGCCAACTCCAGCACCAGTGCATGGTTGCGCGCATCCAACACCGCCAAGGCTTCGTCGATACTGGCACGGTATTCCACGATCAAGCCGCGTTCCATCTGGCGCTCGGCGCTTTTGCCGAACACGTCGAATGGCGTACCCCGCAAGCCTTTGAGCTTGGCCAACAACCCAAAAGCCGTTTGCACCCAAGGCCCAAATTTTGACTTTTGCAGCTCGCCTTTGGCATTTTTTTGGGCCCACAGTGGGGGTGCCAAGTGGTAGTTCAACTTGAAGTCGCCTTCAAACTGGGCTTTGACTTTATTGATGAAGCCCGGGTCGCTGTGCAAGCGCGCCACCTCGTATTCGTCTTTGTAGGCCATCAGCTTGAACAGGTAGCGGGCCACGGCTTCGCTCAGCGTGGTTTTGCCCAAGGGCGCTTCGGCAAGGCGCACTTTTTCTACAAAGTCGGCATAGTTTTGGGCGTAAGCGGCATTTTGGTAGCCCGTTAAAAACTCCACGCGCTGGGCCAGCATGGCCTCTAAGCCGGTGCGCTTGGCGGGCATGGCAATCACTTGCGCTGGCACGAGCAGCTTTTCAACTGCGACCCAGTCGTGCGCAGCGCGGCGGCCCCATTGGAAGGCGGCTTTGTTTTGCGCGACGGCCACATGGTTGAGCTCCATCGCGCGGTGCAAGGCGTCCAGGCCCAAGGGCACCCAGCCTTTTTGCCAGGCGTAGCCCAAAATCATCGGGTTGATGTAGATGCTGTCGCCCATCAGCTTATTGGCCACAGCATCGGCGTTGAAGATGCCCAATGCCTCTGCGCCCACGTTCTGCGCAATATCGGCAGCGCAGGCCTGGGCGGGGTTTTGCCAGTTGGTGTTTTTCACAAAAGCAGCTGTGGGCGTGCCATGGCCGTTGAGGGCCACGCGGGTTTTGCCAGCGCGCATGCGCAGCACGGTTTCTTTGCCGGCAGTGACCACCGGGTCGCAACCGATGATCAGATCGGCGCCCGCCATGCTCACGCGCGTGGTGCGAATGTCGTCCATCTGTTCGGCCACGATCACATGGCTCCAGGTCGCGCCACCCTTTTGCGCCAAGCCCGCCGCGTCTTGGGTGACGATGCCCTTGCCTTCAATGTGCGCAGCCATGCCCAGCAGTTGGCCGATGGTAATGACCCCGGTACCGCCCACACCAGCGACCACGATGCCGTAGCTGCCATCGATCTGCGGCAGCGTCGGCAGTGGCAGCTCCAGCGGATCACTGTGAAGCGCATGGCCGTTTGCTATCAATTCAGTAGCGATCAACGCAGACTGGGCCTGCGTTTTCTTCTTAAACATGCCGCCTTCCACCGTAATAAAGCTCGGGCAAAAGCCTTTCACACAGCTCACATCTTTGTTGCAGGTGCTTTGGTTGATGGTGCGCTTGCGGCCAAACTCGGTCTCTAGCGGCTCGACGCTCACGCAGTTCGACTGCTGGCCGCAGTCGCCACAGCCCTCGCAGACCAGCTCGTTGATGATGACGCGCATCGCAGGGTCGACCATCTTGCCGCGCTTGCGACGGCGGCGCTTTTCCGTGGCGCAGGTTTGGTCGTAGATGATGACGGTGGTGCCTTTGATCTCGCGGAACGCTCGCTGCACCGCATCGAGCTGCTCGCGGTGGTGCACCTGCACGCCGTCGACCAAGGCCACGCCTTCGTACTTCTCGGGCTCGTCGGT
>CANFOR010000018.1 GCA_947448675.1 Betaproteobacteria bacterium | reverse complement strand
CCCAATTGCTGTCGATCACCAATTGCACATAGGTCACGGGCCCTAGCAGGGTCTGGGTGTACTTGCTGGCCCAACTGGCAATAAAGGCATCGGCCATGGCCAGGTTCAAACGCGCATGGGTATGGGCGGCAGTGGCCAACGAGGCCTTTTGGGTTTTCAGCAAATCATTGGCAATAAAGGCCCAGTGCCCCGCTGGCGTGGGCGTTTTGCCCGCGTCGTCGGCCCAATACAGGGCGAACTGGCGCTGCTCTTGCGACGCCGCATTGCTGACGCGGTAAACCTCTTCTGCGTTTTTATAAAAAGCTGAGCTGGGCTCTTCAGAATACGCGGGCGGCGGGGGTGCCGGGCAGTCTTGCGCGCGCTTAAGCACAAAGGGCCGATTCTCACCCCACCAGGGCAGCAAAGCCGGGCCAAAGCTGGGCGGCGTAGCACTCCACAGGCCGGGGCCACTGGGCGGCACATAGTTCTCGCGGTTACGGCGAATCGGCCCCCAGGCTTCGTGGCCACCGTCGGTGCGGGCCCAGGTCATGATGGCCATGGCCATCAGCTTGCCAAAGGTCTCCGAGCGGTTGCTGATGTCAGCCGTCAGCGTCGCAGGGTCAAAGTCTTGGCTGTATTTGAGCGGCAAACTGCGCTCTAGCAGATCGATGCGGGCTTTGTTTTCTGCGCTGGCATTGCTGAACATCATGCGCGCCATGGTGGCCATGGACGCGTTGGCCACCGTGGGCCAATGCAGCGGCTCGTCAGGCTGAGCCCAGGGCAACGACACCAGCTCGTTCAACTGCCCGGCCAAGCTGTGGTAGCCGGGCATGCCGGGCACCACCGACTCATACAAAGCCAAGCTCAGATAGGCCAAGGCGCGTGATGCCACGGGCGGGCTAAAGCCCGGCGTTTGCTGGGTGAGCAAGAGCGCTAAGCCGAACCATTCGTAGGACACGCTGGCACTGTAGGCGCTACTCGGTGGCATAGTAGTTTGGGGCACTGGCGTGGCCACTGCGCCGACTGGCGCGGCAGCGGGTAGCGTCGCCGGAGTTTGTGCGAATGCAGGTGCAACCAGCCCAATGCCCATGGCATAGCCAAGGCACAGCGCTATGCATAGGCCGCTGAGCAGGCGCTGCGCTGCAGGAAGTGGGCGTGTTGGGAGCCGCATCAAGGTGCCTTCCAGGCGCTCAGGCCCGCTTCTTTGTTCAACACATAAAAGCCGTTGGCTTGCACGCCGTACCAGTCGCTCCAGCCGCCCTCTTGCGCGCTATTTTGTGCGGCGTTCTGCGCGACATTTTGCTTGTGCGGCCACTGCACCCGCAAGCGCGCAGCACTGGCACTGCCCAAGCCCACATGCAGCCAACCCATGTGCCCGCTGGCGTGGCCACCGCCTACGGTTAGCTCTTGGCGCATGACCCGCCCTCCCGCTTCTGCCTCAAGCCACGCGCCTACCGCATCACGGTTGCCGCCTGTTGCTTGGCTTGTGGCTTGCTGCAGGCGCACTTGCAACCAATTGCCCAGCGGCGCAGGCTGGTCTGCCGTGCCCGCGCCGACATTGCGCCACAGCTGGGCTTTGTCCCAGCGGTTGACAACGATCATGTCGAGCAAGCCATCGCCATTCAAGTCCAGCAACATGCCGCCACGGCCCCGCTTGAAGTTGCCAATGCCCGCCTGCTGGCCCGATTCGACAAAACGGCCATCGCTTTGCTGCAAGAGCAAGTTGTTCGGGTCGAGCGTGGCAAAGTCGGGCATGCTGGAGACATTGCCTTTGACGATGAACAGGTCGATAAAGCCGTCATTGTTCACATCGGCAAATTGCGCGTGCCAGGCAGTGGACGGATGCACGTCGCCGCCGGCGTAGGGCCGGTGCGCGGTCACGCCACGCTTGTAGGCCACGTCGGCAAAGCTGGGGCGCGTGCGGTCGCCCTCTAACTTTTGTAATTTATTGTCGGCCATGCTGGTCAAAAAAACCTCGGGGAATCCGTCGCCATCGAGGTCGTGGCTGGCAATGCCCATGCCCCAGATTTGCATGGGCTTCCAACCCTGGGCTTCGGTGTAGAGCACCGGTGCTTGGCCGGGCGACAGCCGCCACAACTGCTCTTGCCCACCTTTGTAGTATTCGCGGTCATTGCTCACGCGCAGCGCGGCTTCGCCACTGCGGCTCCAGTCTGAAAATAGCATCGAGAGCGCGCAGTGGCCGGGCTGGAGCAGCAGAGGCGGAGCAAAAGCTTTGCCCGAGGCAGCCGGGCGAATTAACAGCGTTGGCGTGCAGCTGCCCCAGGGGAAATCGCTCTTGCTGCGGTCGATATACGTGCCAATGGCCAACGTGGGCCAGCTTTGGCCGCGCTCCCAAGTGGCAGAGAAGGCCGTGTGCCAAGCATTGCCGGTGTGGATGTTCCAAGCGTCATTGGTGCGCTCAAACTTGCAAGCGCCCAGACCGCGAAACACCTCCACCTCGCCAACGCGCAACACCACCAAGTCGGTCAAGCCATCGCCGTCAATGTCCAGCGGGTATGCGCCTATCGCATTGGTGAGCTCTAGGCCCGAGCGCTCTTCTTGCAGTTTGATAGCGCCGCCGCGCGCGCTGCGGTTGCGGTAGAACTTGGCTTTGTTCACACCCGCCGTCACATAGACCTCGGGCAGGCCGTCGCCATCACAGTCGAAGCTAGCAACGCCGCCCCCGACCATGAACTCGCCCTCGCCTTCAAAGCGGCTTTGCAAACCCGAACTCTCGGTTTCGTTTACAAAACGCGGTACGACAGGCTGCGCAACTTGGGCCGAAGCCCCGCCAGCGACGAGGCTGGCGAGCAAACTACACAAAAATAAAGTCTGGCGCATAGCCCCAATGCTAAACGGCAACCCAAGCCCCACTGCGTTCCGAAGCAAACAGTGCATCGATCACCCGCATATTGCAAATGGCATCTTCTACGCCGTAGGGCAGGGACTGCGCGCCGCGCACCGCCAAAGAAAATGCATCGCCCTGCAAGGTATACATGTCGCAAGCGGCTAATGTGTGCGCCGAAACCGAACTGCCGTTGAGCGCGGCACCTGTGTCTAAAAAATACTGCGTCTCGCCACCCAAGGGCGCATTGAACGGGATCTGCACCTCAATACGCTGCTGGCTGCCGACCACCTGCACGCGCTGGTAGGGTACGGATTGGGTAGACACGGTGAAGTCCAAACGCCTGCCGCTGCCAAAATCGAGCAAGGCGCTAACCATGCGGTCGGTGCCAAACTCTGGGTCGCGGTCTACCAGGGCCATTACGCGTAGGGGCTCGGCCTCAAACAGATAACGGCCCATCACAATCGGGTAGCAGCCAATGTCATACAGAGCGCCACCGCCAGCTTGTACTTGGTTGCGAATGTTGCCTGCGTCGCGGTTGAAGTAAGAAAAGAAGGCTTGCACGGCACGCACTTCGCCCAGCTCACCGCTGCGCACACGCTCGCGCACGGCCAGCCATTGCGGGTGAAAACGCACCATGAAGGCCTCCATGATGTGCACCTTGCCCGCCACCTCGCGCAGCTGCGCGGCTTCATTGGCGTTGATGGCAAAAGGCTTTTCGCACAGTACGTGCTTGCCTGCGCGCGCAGCCTGCAAGGTCAAGGCCACATGCTGGTCATTGGGCAGCGGGTTGTAGATGGCTTCAATCTCTGGGTCGGCCAACAGCTCTTCGTAGCTGCCGTAAGCCGTGGGGATGTCCAGCTTGTCGGCCCATGCGCGCGCTTTGGGCAGCGCGCGCGAAGCAATTGCCCGCACTTCGCAGTGCGCTCCTTTTTGCATAGCCGGGATGACTTTTTCCCAGCCAATTTTGGCGGTGCTCAGCACGCCCCAAACAACTTTTTTCATGGCGGGCATTTCAAATAAATGAATTGAGCAAATTCTCCAGGTATTCCTGTTTGCCCGAAACAGGCCGGGTATCGGTATTGCTGGCCAAGACCCGCGCGGCCAATGCGTCCAGGCTGTGTTGGCCCGCCAACAACTCGCGTCCAAACGCGCCCTGCCAACCGGCATAGCGGTCTTTCAGGGCTTGGGCGTAGCGGCCATCGAGAATCATTTTTTCGGCGATCAACAGCGCACGGGCCGACACGTCCATGGCACCCACATGGCCATAAAACATGTCTTGCGGGTCAATCGATTGGCGGCGCACCTTGCTATCAAAATTGAGACCGCCCGTGGTGAAGCCCCCGGCTTGCAAAATGAGGTACATGGCCAGCGCCGTCTCGGCAATGCTGTTGGGGAACTGGTCGGTGTCCCACTGGCATTGCATGTCGCCACGGTTCATGTCGATTGAGCCAAAAATATTCAGGTCGATTGCAGTGGCAATTTCATGCTCGAAGCTGTGGCCTGCCAACGTGGCGTGGTTGGCTTCGATGTTGACCTTGATTTCTTTCTCCAGCCCATGCCTGAGCAGAAAGCCGTAGACCGTGGCCACGTCAAAATCGTATTGGTGCTTGGTGGGTTCGCGCGGCTTGGGCTCGATCAAGATCGCGCCTTTAAAACCAATTTTATGTTTGTACTCCACCACCATGTTCAAGAAGCGGCCCATCTGCTCTAGCTCATGGCCCATTTGGGTGTTGAGCAAACTTTCATAGCCTTCACGGCCACCCCAAAGCACATAATTTTCACCGCCGAGTTTCAGCGTTGCGTCCATCGCCTCTTTGACCTGCAGCGCGGCCAGCGCAAAAATTTCTGGATCGGGGTTGGTAGCGGCGCCCGCCATAAAGCGACGGTGACTGAACAGATTGGCCGTACCCCAGAGCAGCTTCATGCCGGTGTCTTGCTGCTTGCGTGCCATTACCTCCACCATGCTGTGCAGGTTGTGCACGCTCTCACGCGGGCTGGCACCTTCGGGCGCAATGTCGCGGTCGTGAAAGCAGTAATAGGGTGCACCCAGCTTGCTAAAAAACTCAAAGGCTGCGTCGGCCTTGGCGCGTGCGGCAGCCATGGGCTCGCTGATGTGTTGCCAGGGGCGTTCAAAGGTGCCGTCGTAACCAAAAGGGTCAAAGCCGTTCCAGCAGTAGCTGTGCCAGTAGCAAACCGCAAAGCGCAAATGCTCGGCCATAGGTTTACCCAAAACCAAACGCTTACGGTCGTACCATTTAAAGGCCAATGGATTTTTAGACTGCTCGCCCTCGAAGACAATCGGGTCTACGGCATTGAAATACGTCTGCATAGTGCTACCTTAAAAAATTACACAACAGGAATGGGGCGCAAAAATCGGTGCCAAACCAAAGCCGCGCCACCCACGGCTGCAGCCCACAGACCATATCGCGCGGTACGCAGTTGTGGGGCTGGAACGCCCGCCGATTGTGCGTAGGCAGCTACGTTTTTTATAGCTATGGCAAGCAAATTTGGGTAGGAAATGCAAGATTTTCCACCCACCACGACTACGCGCGGGTTAAAGGTTACGTCGAGGTTTTGAATCAATACACCCAAATAACACCCCGCTTGTTCGATACTGGCTGCACGGGCCTCGCTGCCAGCTTGGGCACCGTTTTGCCCAGCAATAGCACGCGAGCCAATATAGGTTTCAGCGCAGCCCTTGCGTCCGCAAGAACACCGTGGACCATCTACTTGCAAAATGGTGTGGCCAATCTCGCCCGCAGTGCCCACCGCGCCGGTAAACAAACGGTCGTTGAGCACAATGCCCGCACCCACGCCCACGTTGCAATTGACAAAAATCAATGGGCCGTCGTTGTCGTCGCTGCTGAATTCATATTCGCCCAAGGCTGCGGCATCGGCATCGTTTTGCAGATGGATGCTGCTGGCGGACACGCCCACTTGGGCAAAGGCTTCGGAGATCAAACTCAAAAACGGCACGCCGCGCCAGCCTAAATTGGGCGCGAAATGCACCACGCCAGAATCGCCAGCAATCGCGCCCGGAAGGCAAACGCCTACGCCGGAGAGCAAGAGTCTTTTTGCATCAATGTACAAACACAGCTGTGCCACCAATTGCGCGGCTTGTGCGCACACTTTGCTCGGCTGCATATCGCTGAGCGGTGCCTGCTCTTGCGCGAGCACCTGGCCGTCTAAGTCCACGCACACCGCACGCACAGACTCCACAGCAATCTCTACACCCACCAAGACGCGCGTCTGCGTGTTGATGCGCAGTGGCATCGAGGGACGACCTTTGCCCTGCGCGGCAACCGTTGCATTGGCCTCGCTGAGCCATTGTTCGCTGATGAGTTCACGCACCAAAGCGCTGACGGTGGATTTGGTCAAACCGCTTTGCTCGGAGAGCTTGGCCCTGGAGAGCCCAGGCTGCTGCTTTAACAAGCGCAACAAAACGCTGCGATTGATGCGTTTGAGCAGCTGCTGGTCACCCGTTTTTTGCATGGGCTTTATTGCGTTAATCGTTCGGCCTGCGTTTTGCCACTGGGCTGTTTGCCCAAAATAATCATGCCCAGCACCTCGTCTTCCGTCACGTCTTGGGTGCGGTAGGTGCCAACCAAGCGGCCATTTTTCATCACCGCCAAACGGTCGCTCAGCGCAAAGACATCGTGCATGTCGTGGCTGATGAGAAAGATGCCTACGCCTTCGGCTTTGAGTTGGCGCACCAAGTCGCCCACCATTGCAGTTTCTTCCGGGCCCAACGCCGCCGTGGGCTCGTCCATGATCAGGATGCGCGCGTTGAAATAAATCGCCCGCGAAATAGCCACCACTTGGCGTTGCCCGCCCGAGAGGCGGCGTACCGGCGTGCGGATATTGGTAAAGTTTTTATTCAGGCGATGAAACACTTTGCGCGCGTCGGCGTCCATGCGGTGGTCGTCTAAGGTGCGCCAAGTGGTCAACAGCTCGCGGCCCAAAAACAAATTGGCCACGGCGTCTAAATTGTCGGCCAAGGCCAGCGTTTGGTAGATCGACTCGATGCCCAAGCCCTGGGCATCGGCAGGCGTTCGCACTTGCACTTTGCTGCCCGAGATCAGCACCTCACCACTGTCGATCGGGTAGGCACCCGCCAGCATTTTCATCAGCGTGGACTTGCCCGCGCCGTTATGCCCCAGCACGGCCACCACTTCGCCGGGGTAGAGGTTCAAACTCACATCGTCTACCGCGTGCACGCCACCAAACGCTTTTTTGATATTGCGCAACTCGACCAAGCAGCGTGAGAGGTCGCGCGCCGTGCTGTGCGCCGCAGCGCTGTGTGTACTTGGGCTCATACCGTGTCTCCGGTCCATTTGCGGTAAAGCACATCAAACACCACGGCAGCGATCAAAACCTGGCCAATGATGACGTAACGGTAACCAATCGAAATATCCAAGAGCAGCAAACCGCTGTCGATGGACTGCATGATGAGTGCGCCCAAGACCGAGCCCAGAATCGAGCCGCTGCCACCTGCCAAAGCCGTGCCACCAATGACCGCCGCGGCAATCACATACAGCTCCATGCTGGTACCTAGTGAATTGGTTCCGGCGTTCAAACGTGCTATAGAAACAATAGCTGCAATCGTAATCAGGACGCCCATTAGCGCGAATAACATCAATGTCACCCGCTTCACCGGAATGCCCACCAAGGCCGCCGCCTCGGGGTTGCCGCCCATCGCAAATACATAGCGGCCAAAGCGGGTGCGATGCACCAAGAACGACAAACCCAAGGCCGTTGCAGCCCAAATCAAAACCGGTACGGGAATGCCCTGGGGCGCGTCTTTATTCGGAATGCGGTAGGCATTCATGGTGGCGGCAAAGCCCAGCACGATGGCAATCGGCACCAGCACGATCAATACATCCAACCACAGCGGGTTATTGGGCACGCCATAGCGTTGCTTGGCCCGCCTGCGGCTAAAACTTACCCATACGAGTGCTGCGCACATCAGCAGGGCCAGCCACCAACTGGCGCTCACGCCAATCGAGCCTTCATAGCCGCCACCCAAGCGCTGAAAAAACGCGTCGTTCACGGGCTGGGTTTTGCCGTCTGCAACTAAAAATGCAGCCCCACGAAACGACATCAAACCACCCAAAGTAACGACGAAGGATGGCACGCCCAGCATGGCCGTGAGCGCACCTTGGTACATCGACACGGCAATGGCCACGGCCAATCCTGCCAGCGATGCCGCTTGCCAAGACCAGCCCGCCGTGTATTGCAGTGTGGCGATCAAAACGCCCACAAAGCCCATCACCGAGCCGACTGATAAATCGATATGTCGCGCCACGATCACCAACACGATCACGGTGGACACAATGCCCACTACGGCGGTTTGCTGCGCAATGTTGTACAGGTTTTCGGGCGACAAAAACACCCCGCCCGACAAGAGGTTGAAGGTCAAGGCGATTACCACCAAGACGAGCCCCATTAAAACGAGTCGCCAATCAATAGCAGATTGCTTTAGCGATGCGATGGCTTGGTTCATGGGCTCTCCAAAACAAAACCGCGGGCTTGTGGCCCGCAGTTTTTACTCACTCAAACAATAAATTTACTTGCAGGCAGCGGGCGCTTTGTCAGCGGCTACGCCCTTGCACAGCTCTTCTTTCTTGATCCAACCGGCTTTGACGACTACGTCAAGGTTGCTGGCCGTCACAGGAATAGGCTTCAAGAATTGCGCTTGCAGAGCAACTTTCTTCTCGCCACCGCTCCAGGTGCTGGCGCCCGTCACCGCTTTGCCACCTGCCAATTGCACCGCAGCCGCAGCCGCATCTTTGCCCAGCACTCGCGCATCTTTCCAAACCGACACGGTTTGCTGGCCCAGTGCAACGCGGTTCAACGCAGCATGGTCGCCGTCTTGGCCAGAAACTGGCACGCCTTTAATGCCCTTGGCCGTCAGAGCTGCGACCACACCACCAGCCATGCCGTCGTTCGAGGCCACTACAGCGTCGATCTTGCCAGCGTTTTTGGTGATGATTTGCTCCATGTTTTTCTGTGCCACTTCAGGCTTCCAGCCGTCGGTGTACTCCTCGCCGACGATTTTGATGTCGCCTTTTTTCACAGCGGCATCAATCACTTCTTGCTGACCACCGCGCAAGAAATTGGCGTTCGGGTCGGTTGGCGAGCCTTTGATCATCACGTAGTTGCCCTTTGGTTTGGCAGCCAAAATAGCGCGTGCCTGCATGCGGCCCACTTCGACGTTGTCAAAGGTAATGTAGAAGACGCCGGGCGCTTCGATCAAGCGGTCATAGGCGACGACGGGGATCTTTTGCTGATTCGCTTTGTTCACGGCGGGCAAGATCGCGTCTTTGTCCATGGCCAAAATAATCAGCGCCTTGGCGCCTTTGGAGATCAGGCTGTCGATGTCGGCCAATTGCTTTTCAGCAGAACCGCCTGCGTCGGCGCTGATGTACTTGGCACCCGACTTGGCCAACTCGGCCTTGATGGCAGCCTCGTCGGTCTTCCAACGCTCTTCTTGGAAGTTGGACCAGCTCACGCCCACAGTAGCTTGGGCAAAAGCCGAAATAGCCCCCGTTGCCAGAACGAGTGCGGTTAGATGGTGTTTAAATTGCATACGAGTCTCCGAAAAAGCCCTGCAGGGCATTGAGTTAATTTACTGAAAGCGCGCTTGTCGAATGACAAATTCCGGTCTTACCAAATCATGTTGCGCAATATTTAGTTCGACTGGAAAACGAAATGTCGCAGATTTGCGGCGCTCACACATTAGGGAAAACCTGTGTCCGTGCAAACAACGGTAACACGGCCTGTGCCGACCGCACACATAATTGGGCTATGACAGTCACCACTCACCGCCTTGCCCGAATGGTTCGTCGGCCCCGCTTACTAGGGGCCGCGCTGGTGTCCGTCGGCCTATTTGCATTGCTCTCTCGCCTGCTGCCACCCACCCGGGCCATGCTGCTGGCTTTTGACGGGGGCGTAGCGGTGTTTCTCATGCTGATGGCCCTGCTGATGCTGCGTGCTACGCCGCAGAGCATGCGCCAGCGTGCGCAGCTGCAAAACGAAGGGAAATGGCCTATTTTGTTGATGAGCCTGGGCCTGTGCGCCATTGTGCTGGCGGCCTTATCGGGTGAACTGCATGCGGCCAAAGACAAATCGCTGGCCGACATTGCCTTGGCCAGCAGTTCCATTTTTTTGACTTGGCTGTTTGTTGCTATCATTTTTGCACAGCAATACGCGCACAGCTACTACCTCGCGACGGGCCTGTTGGGCTTTCCAGGCACCCAACAGCCCGACTACTGGGACTTTTGTTATTTCTCTTTGGTGCTGAGCATGTGTTGCCAAACTTCCGATGTAGTCATCAGCTCGGGCAGCATGCGCAAGCTGGTCATGTTGCACAGCGTGGTGGCATTTTTCTTTAACGTCATCATCATCGCCATCACGGTCAACGTGGTGGCCGGGGTGCTATGAGCACGCAAGAAACCATTTGAATGCCAGCCAGCGCTCCACCGCTCAAAACCAAGCCTAAGTCGCCCGCGCGGCGCAAGCGGCGCGTACGCGGGCGCTGGAAGTTTCCACGTCTGCGCTTTTCGCATGCCCTGCTGATCTCGCTGCTGTTTCACGCCTTCTTGTTGATTTTGCAGTTCGACATCCCCGGCTTAGGCGTGCCTGGCAGCATGTTCCGCAAGGCCGAGCGTCGCGTGCAAGCGCCCGATCTGTCTGTCTTGCTGGCCCCACTGCCCGATGCAGCTGCGCCCAACACAAGCCCCGTCCCCCCGCCTCCACCACCCGCCCCCAACAATACGCCACTGCCGCCCCTTGCGCTCAATACACCGGCCTTGCCACCGCCCAGCACAGCCGCCCCAGCCAGCCCAGCACCAGCACCAGCACCCAAGCCACCCCTGCCAGAGGCCGCGGGCCCGAGCGTGGTTCGCCTGCAAAAGCCACCACCACCGGCACGCAACAAGGCGGCCGCAGCAAACCCCGCCAAAGCCTCTACAGCGCCGCCGAAACCACCGCCACCTAAGCTAAAAGCTAAACCACCGGCCCCGCGCCTTGTGCCACCCAACGTGCTAACCGCCGCCAAAATGCCCGTGATCACCATGCCCGACATCACCGCCGATGCCGACTTTGCCATGGCACCCATGCCAGCAGCCAGCAGCCCCAAAGCTGCTGGCGATGCAGAGGCTGCTGATGCACAACGCCAAGAAGCGCAAAAGCTCGAAAAACTCAAACAAGAAGCGGAGCGCCAAGAGGCCGAACGCCTGGTGGCGCAAAAATTGGAACAAGACAAGCAAGAGCTCGCGCGGCTCGAACTGCAAAAACAAGAAGCCACCAAGCAAGAGGCTGCGCGCCAATTGACCCAGCAACAAGAAGCGGCGCGACTCGAAGCGCAGCAACAGGCTGCAGTCGTGCAACAACAAGCCGCCTTGCAACAAGCCCAACGCCAAGAAGCTGAGCGCGTAGCCGCTGCCCAGCAAGAGGCACTGCGACAAGAAGCCCTCAAACAAGAAGCTGCGCGCTTGCAAGCCTTAAAACTACAGGCTGCGCGCCAAGAAGCCGAACGCCAAGAAACCCAGGCGCAAGAAGCCATCAAACAACAAGCGGCACGGCAACTCGCACAGCAGCAAGAAGCCACTCGGCTAGATGCGCAGCGCCAAGCTGCATTGCTACAAGAAAGCAAACGCCAAGAGGCCGAACGCCAAGCAGCCGCACAGCAAGAACTGGCTCGCCAAGAAGCACAAAAGCTAGACCTGCAGAAACAAGAACTACTCCAGCAAGAAGCCACCCGCCAACAAGCCCTCAAGCTGCAGGCACAGCAGCAAGAAGCGCAGCGTCAAGAAGCTGCTAAACAAGAGGCCGCCAAGCAAGAGGCGGCGCGCCAGTTAGCCCAACAACAACAAGCCGCACGGGCTGAGGCCCAACGACAAGCCGCACTCAAACAAGAAGCGCAGCGCCAGGAAGAAGCTCTGCGCCAAGAGGCAGCACGACAAGCTGCTGCGCAACAAGAGGCCCAACGCCAGCAGGCCCTGCAGCAAGAGGCAGCGCGCCAGCGTGCACTGCAACTGCAAGCGGCCCAACAAGAAGCCGCGCGTCAATTGGCCCAGCAGCAGGAAGCGCAACGGCAACAAGCTTTGCAGCAGGAAGCAGCCCGGCAAGCAGCAGCACAGCAAGAAGCATTGCGCCAAGAAGCCGCGCGTGCAGAAGCCCAGCGCCAAGCACAAGCTGCCGCCACTGCGGCGGCCAATGCAGCCGCAGTGGCGGCCGCGCAACGCGAAGCACTGGCTGCCGCAGCCCGCGGTGCGGCAGCGGCAGCTGCTGCGTCTTTGGCCAATGGCCAAGGCGCATCCGCCACAGCTGGAAGCGCGGCCAAGCCAGCGACGGCCAGCAATCCAGCGGGCAATGCCGCGCAGGCGGTGGCCAGTAGCGCGCCCTTGGCCACGCCACCGGCGCCCAATCCTCAGCCCAGCAGCAACCAAAGCCCGCCGTCCGCGCGCATCGCCGACAAAAAGCCTGCCACCGACGATACGCGCCGACGTACACTGTTTGGCCGCACCGACCGCGACATGCGACTGATGATGTTGGCCGAGGGCTGGCGACAAAAGGTCGAGCAAAACGCGCCCTTTAACCTGCTGCAAACGGCCAAAACCGGCCCCTATGAAAACCCCTTGGTCACGGTGGCGCTGCGGCGTGACGGCAGCGTCGAAAGCGTGGTCTTCAACCGCTCCAGCGGCCTGCCCGCCGTCGACGAAGCCATCCGGCAAATTGTGCTGTCTTTAGGGCCTTACGCGCCCTTTCCGCCCGACCTCTACCTCGACTACGATGTGGTCGAGATTCGGCGTGTGTGGACTTTTGACTCCGGCCTGCGCTTGCTTTTTGGCGGTCGCTAAGCCTAGGGTTGCGCCCTAACGCACGGGCAAGCGTCCCCGCACGCGCACAAATGCCTTCCAAAACGCAGCGTCTTGCGTGGTCGCAAAGTTGATGCGCATCAGTGTGCTGCTTTTGCGGCTGGCGTGGAACAGCGCGCCTGGGGCCAGCAAATAGCCCTCGTCCAACATGGCCTGCGCGAGCGCGTCGGTGTCGACGCCAGTATCAACCCAACCAAACAGGCCCGCAGGCTCGGCGGCAAAGCTGCAACCATGCGCCAAGGCGAGCTTGACGCTGCGGGCGCGGGCCGCATCGAGCTTGCTGCGAATACGCTCTGCGTGGCGGCGCAGTTGGCCTTGCTCGATGCAAATGGCCAGCGCCTTCTCTAGCAAGGCGGGCGTGGTGAGTGTGGCCAGGAGTTTGGTGTCGAGCAGGCGCTCTACCAAGTCGGACGGCGCAGCCAAGAAGCCGATGCGCCAATTGGGCGCCAAAATTTTGGCAAAGCCGCTGACGTAAATCGTTCGCTGCAGGCCGTCGAGCGCGCACAGGCGGGTGGCGTGCTCGGGGGCAATATGGCTGTAGGTGTCGTCTTCAACAATATGGAAGTTGTGTTGGTTCGCCAGGGTGAGCACGCGGTGCGCGGCGCCAGGCGTGAGCGAGTAGCCCGTGGGGTTGTGCAGCACGCTCACGCTGACGAAGAGCTTGGGCGCATGCGCTTCGCAGTAGCGCGCCATTACTGCCAAGTCAGGGCCGTCGGGGCCACGTGGCACCGGCAAAATGCGCATGCCCAGTGCGTCGAGCCGCGCAAACTCCACCGCCCAGCCAGGTTCTTCAACCATTACCGGGTCGCCAGCGCGCAAAAGTGTACGGCTGACAATGTCCAGCGCGTGGGTTGCGCCTACCGTGGTAATGATATGCTCCGGTACAGTCGGGATGCTCAAGCCAGAGAGTTTTTGCGCCAGCAAGTTGCGCAAGTGCGCATCACCCAAAGGGTGGCCGTATTGCAAAGAAAACTCTTGCAAATTGCGCGTGGTGCACACTTTGCGCACCGCTGCCGGCATGAAAGTGGACTCCAACCAAGCCGGTGGAAACACGCCCATGCCCGGCTGCGCTTTATTGCCACCGGGGTGGAACATGCCACGGATCAAGGCCGTGGCATTGGACGGATTGGGCGTGACAGGCCGCAGCGCAGGCGCCAGTGTGGGCGCATGTATTGCTCCTTTTTTAATAGCTTCATGCGCATATTCCACGGGCGATAGCGGTGTTTTTACACTTGATTCACGGACAAAAAATCCACGTTGCTTGCGCGCTTCTACTAAACCCTGGGCCAAGAGCACGTCGTAAGCCGCCACCACAGTAGAGGGGCTTACGCCCTGGCTGGTAGCGCATTGGCGCACCGAGGGTAAGCGCGTGCCGGGTACCAACAAGCGGTTGCGAATGCGCTCGGCAAAGCGCGCACTGAGCTGCTCGGTGAGCGACAGGCCAGCGGTTTTAACGAGGCCATTTGAGGAGTTTGTGGTCAGCATCATGGCTCCAGATATGGTGCAGCTGTGTGGCTTCATAGGGCAATACAGAACATGATCTGGACTGCTGCACTGTATGGTTAATGTATTGCCAAGAAGATTACATTGGAAACCATGCACTGGCAAGAATTCAGCACTTTATTTTTATTTTGCACCGCAATGAGTTTTTCGCCGGGGCCTAACACCACGCTGTCTACTGCAATGGCTGCCAACCACGGCCTGCGCAGCACCCTGCCCTTTTGTCTGGCGGTGCCAGTGGGCTGGGCTCTGCTCATGCTCGTCTGCAGTCTGGGCTTGGGTGCAATCATCCAGCAAGCTCCGGCACTACGCTGGGCCGTCAAAGCCACGGGCATCGCCTATATGCTGTGGCTGGCCCTTAAACTGACGGGACTGCTTGGACAACGCACCGCCTCGTACAAGCTAGACGCACAAGTGGTGAAAGTACATTTTGTACAGGGCGTGGCGCTGCAGCTGGTCAACATCAAAGCCTGGATGCTGGCGCTAACGCTGGTGGCGGGCTGGGTCGCCACAGGCCCCAACCGTGCTGCACGCCTGTTCATCGTTGGCCTGACGATGATGAGCTTTGCCTTCACCAGCAACCTGAGCTACGCACTGCTCGGGGCGCTACTGCGCCAATGGTTGGCGCATGGCATGCGTCTACTGTGGTTTAACCGCGCTATGGCCAGTGTACTTTTGGCAACGGCACTATGGATGCTTAAACAATGAACAACCCTCAAAAAGGCCTGTGGCTGGGCCTGCTCGGTGTGCTGATTTTTGCCGCCACCCTGCCCATGACCAAGCTGGCCGTGGGCAGCGCCAGCGCGCCGCAGTTGAGCGCCGCTTTTGTCAGCTTTGGCCGCGCTGCCGTAGCTGGTGTGCTATCGTTGTTTTACCTCGCATTTATGCAGCACAAAGCGGGCGCAGCACAAGCCAATTACCCGCGCGGCAAACAATGGGCCATGCTGGTCATCACCGCCAGTGGCGTGGTGCTGGGCTTCCCTTTGTTTTTGGCGCTGGCATTGCGCCAAGTGCCCAGCACCCACGGAGCGGTCGTCACCGGCCTGCTACCCTTGGCCACTGCGGTGTTGGGCGCACTGTGGTTTCGCCAAAAACCCAGCACTGGGTTTTGGCTGTGCGCCGTGCTCGGCAGCGCCTTGGTGCTGGCCTACATGGTGGTACGCGCAGGCAGTTTCGAGCTGCACCAGGCCGACCTGTTTTTAATCGCCGCCATGCTGATTGGCGCGGTCGGCTATGTGGGCGGCGCGGCCCTCACACCTGCCTTGGGCGCCGAACGCGTGATCTGCTGGGTACTGGTGATCTCGCTGCCCTTCACCCTTCCCCTGGCCCTGTTCAACGCGCCCCAGCAAGCTGTGCCCTGTAGCGCTTGGCTGGCCTTTGCCTATGTGGCCCTGTTCTCGATGTGGATCGGCTTCTTCGCCTGGTACCGAGGGCTGGCGCTGGGCGGCGCCGTGCGCGTGAGTCAGGTGCAATTGATCCAACCGTTTGTGAGCATCTTGATGGCCATTCCGCTGCTGGGTGAAGCGCTGGACGCCGTGACCATTGGTTTTGCGTTGGCCGTCATCGCCACCGTATTTGTAGGAAAAAAAATGTCGACTGGAACGCCTTCTAAAGGAGCAAAGCAATGAGCACTGCCATGCAATGGACCCTGGCCACCCGCGCCGCCAAGATGAACCCGTCGGTGATCCGCGAGATTTTGAAGGTCACCGAGCGGCCCGGCATCATCAGCTTTGGCGGCGGTCTGCCTTCGGCCAAAACCTTTCCGGTGGAAGCCATGGCCGCGGCCTGCGCCAAGGTGCTGCGCGATGACGGCCGCGCCGCGCTGCAGTACTCGGCCAGCGAGGGCTACGGCCCGCTCACCGAATGGGTGGTCGCCGAGATGTCCAAGCAGGGCATGCAGGTCAGCGCCAGCCAGGTGCTGATCACCACCGGCTCGCAGCAGGGGCTCGACTTGGTCGCCAAGGTGCTGATCGACCAAGGCAGCCGCGTGCTGGTGGAAACGCCCACCTACCTCGGCGCGCTGCAGGCTTTTGCGCCGATGGAGCCCGAGATTGTGGCGGTTGCTTGCGACGCAGAAGGCGTGCAGATCGACGCGCTGCGCCAAGCCGTGGCAGCGGGCAGCGCACCACGCTTCATGTACGTGTTGCCCAACTTCCAAAACCCCACGGGCCGCAGCATGAGCGAGGCGCGGCGCGCCCTGCTGTGCAGCGAAGCCGCCCGCCTGGGCCTGCCCCTGCTCGAAGACAATCCCTATGGCGACCTGTGGTTCGACCAAGCCCCGCCGCAGCCGCTCGCCGCGCGCAACCCCGAGGGCTGCATCTACTTGGGCTCG
The DNA here is from genome assembly GCA_947448675.1 of Betaproteobacteria bacterium. Taxonomy (GTDB): domain Bacteria; phylum Pseudomonadota; class Gammaproteobacteria; order Burkholderiales; family Burkholderiaceae_C; genus CANFOR01. The sequence goes on along the minus strand of CANFOR010000018.1, from coordinate 4,836 downwards.
TTTTCGAAAATTCTGGCACCAGGTTTGCGCCTGGGCTATTGCATTGCGCCACAACATTTGTGCAGCAAGCTTTTGCAAGCCAAACAAGCGGCCGATTTGCACAGCCCCAGCTTTAACCAACGCGTGGTCGCCGAGGTGCTGAAAGACAGCTTTATCGAGCGCCATGTGCCCACCATTCGCGCGCTCTACAAAGCCCAGCGCGACGCGATGCTGGCCGCGCTGGAGCGCGAATGCAAGGGCTTGCTCGAATGGAATAAACCCGCAGGCGGCATGTTTCTGTGGGCGCGTTTGCCCGCGGGCCTAGACGCGGTAGCGCTGCTACCCAAAGCCGTAGCAAAAAACGTGGCCTACGTGCCCGGCGCGGCCTTCTATGCCGACAACGCCGACCCGCGCACGCTGCGCCTGTCCTTCGTCACCGCTAGCGTCGAGCAAATCGACACCGGCATCGCGGCGCTGGCTGCGGCGATTGGCGAGTCGATGTAAACCCATACGGAGTAACACCATGCAAAACCGCCCCTTCCAACAAGTCGATGTCTTCACCACCACGCCCTACCTGGGCAACCCGGTTGCCGTGGTCTTGGACGGCAGCGGCATCAGCGACGCAGCCATGGCCGGCTTGGCGCGCTGGACCAACTTGAGCGAGACCACCTTTGTGCTGCCGCCCACCGACGCGGGCCGCGCCGCGGGTGCCGACTACCGCCTGCGCATCTTCACACCCGGCATGGAGCTGCCTTTTGCAGGCCACCCCACACTGGGCAGTTGCCATGCATGGCTGGCCCACACCGGCAGCCAGCAAAGCCGCATCGTGCAAGAGTGCGGCGTGGGTTTGGTGCAGGTCGCGCGCACCCAAGAAGCCGGTTTGCAGCGCCTGGCCTTTGCCGCACCACCCTGCCAACGCAGCGAGCCGGCACCAGCCTTGCTGGCGCATATTGCTGCCGCCCTGGGTTTGCACAGCACGCAGATTCGCGCCGCCCAATTGCTCGACAACGGGCCGGTTTGGTTGGGCTTGTTACTCGATAGCGCACAAACCGTTTTAGCACTGACACCCGACCATGCGCGGCTCCAAAATTTAGGGGTGAAAGTAGGCGTATGCAGCACCAGCATTGCGTCGGAAGCTACCAATTTAATAGCTGACGTCGATGCTGAACCCGCCTTGACCGTACGTGCTTTTGCCGCCCCCATCGGCGTGAACGAAGACCCCGTCACTGGCAGCGTAAACGCCAGCCTGGCCCAGTGGCTGATCGCCGAAGGCCTAGCGCCCGAGCGCTACGTGGCCGCGCAAGGCGAATGCCTGGGCCGCGCAGGCCGCGTCTACGTAGAGCGTGACGCCAGCGGGCAAGTGTGGGTGGGCGGCGCGTCGGTTACGTGCGTGAGCGGCATGCTGAATTTATAAACCCATTTGCTACAAAAAAAGTAGCTGCAGTCGCACGAGTGACGTGCCTTACAGGCCTTTTTTGCCACAATCAAGGCTATGGGAACCCTTTATCTTGTGCGCCACGGCCAGGCCTCGTTTGGTGCTGCCAATTACGACCAGCTCAGCGAATTGGGCCACCGCCAAAGCCTGCGCTTGGGTGAATATTTTGCCGCCCAAGACTTGGTGTTCAGCGCCGCCATCACCGGCACGCTGCAGCGCCAAAGGCAAACCTATGCGGGCATTTGCCAAGGCTTGGGCAGCAGCCCCGAGGCGCTCGAACTGCCGGGACTGAACGAATACGACAGCGAGGCCGTGATTGCCGCGGTGCACCCGCAGCCGCTGGGCAAACCGCAGTCGCCTGAAGCCTACCGCGCGCATTTTCGTTTGCTCAAAGACGGGCTCACGCAGTGGATGAACGGCGTGGCCACGCCGCGCGGTATGCCGCCTTACGCGCAGTGGCAAGCGGCCATCGTCAGCGCGCTCGACCATGTGCGCAGCCACAGCGGCAATGTTCTCTTGGTGAGCAGCGGCGGCCCTATATCCACTGCCGTAGGCCATGTACTGGGTACCACGCCCGAGACCACCATTGAACTCAACCTGCGCATCCGCAACAGCAGCGTCACCGAGTTTGCCTTCACGCCCAAACGTCACATGCTGGTGACCTACAACACCCTGCCGCACTTGGACGGCAAGGCGTATGCAGATTGGGTGACGTACGCCTGAGCTGCGTTAACCGCGTGGGCTGCGCGGTGCAGGCCCGGGGGCACGGCCCGCAATGTGGCGGAAGGTGATACGGCCTTTGGTCAGGTCGTACGGAGACAGTTCCAGCGAGACTTGGTCGCCCGCCAAAATGCGGATATGGTTTTTGCGCATCTTGCCGCCGGTGTAGGCCACCAATTGGTGACCATTTTCCAGGGTGACGCGAAAGCGCGAGTCGGGCAACACCTCGTTGACCAAGCCACGCATTTCAATCAGTTCTTCTTTAGCCATAGGCCCCGATTGTACGCGGGTACGCGCCCAGCCCTCAGCGCCATGCGCCTAGGGCTTGGCTGGCAGGCCAAGGCCTTTGTTGACGAATTGCAGCGTGGCCACTTTACGCAAGTCCACATCGCCCGCTTGGTACAGGCCGGCTTGAACCATCTTGGCGTAGAAGTCTGCAATGCGTTCTTGGCGCATGGCGCCAATGCCCAAGGTTTTGGCGTCGCCGCTGTCGACAATGCCAAAGTGCAACATGAGTTGCACCGAGCTTTTTAAGATGGCGTCGTTCATCTCCGGGTTGTCTTTTTTGATCAAGGCATTGGCGGCTTTGTTGTCGCCATAGAGGTAGTTGCGCCAGCCAATGATGGACGCCTCGACGAACTTGCGCACCAGCTCGGGGTTTTTGGCCACCAGCTCGGTGCGCGTTTCGATGGTGGTGCTGTAGGTAGAAAAGCCGTGATCGGCCAGCAAATACACCACCGGGTCAAAGCCGCCCTGCGCGCGCACGGTGGCGGGCTCTTCGGTCACATAGCCTTGCTGCACCGACTTTTTGTCAGCCAAAAACGGGCCCAGGGTGAACAAGTAAGGTCGCAGCTGCTCGTCTTTAAAACCTTGGGTGGCACGCAGCCAGGGCCAAAAACTAAATTGTGCGTCTTTGGCAATGAACATGGCGGGGGCTTTGGCCAAGGCGGCAAAACTGTCATAGCCCTGGCCGGGATGGGCCAGCAGGGCTTGCGGGTCTTTTTGAAAGATGGCGGCCACCACCACGGTGGGCATGCCGTTTTTGATGTTGTCAAAACTGTGCAGCAAATTGCCGCCCATCAAAAAGTCCACCTCGCCGCTGACCAGCATGGGGCGGTTGTTCACCTGCGGCCCGCCTTGTGCAATTTTCACGTTTAAGCCGTATTTTGCGTAGGTGCCGTCGGCCAGCGCTTGGTAAAAACCGCCATGCCCGGCTTGCGCTTTCCAATTAGTAGCAAATACTACATTTTCAGCGGCAAAAACAGCAGAAACGCCCGCCAACAGTGCGTAAGCAGCTATGATTTTTATAGTATTTGATACATTCATGCGCTGCTTTATAGCACGCTTTAAGCAGGCTTATCAAGCAGGGTAGAAAGTGGCAATTCTGAAATTTCTTGTAGCAAACGCGCCAGTTGCAAACCCGCTGCGTTCAGCAAGGCATGGCCCTTTTCGGCAGTGGCGGCAGCGGCATTGCCCGCAGCGCCTTGCGGGTTGTAGTCTTGCATTTGCCAACCCAGTTTGGCGCTCACGCCATTGCCCAAGATCGGGTATTTTGCAGCGCGCGTTTGCGAGCTCGACGCAAACTGGCGCGCCTGCGCCATGTCTACCAAGTCGGGCCGCAGGGCCAGCATCATCGAGGTTTCCATGTCGCCGCCATGGATGCCAAAGCGGTGCTCCTCGGGCGGGAACAGGCCCGTCACAGCGTCGCCCAGCGGCAGGTTGTACCAGCAGCTATGGTAGGCAATGAGATCGTGCGCGCTGCGCAGGTCGCGCGCCACAATGTCCATCACGCTGACCTGACCGCCGTGCGAGTTAAACAGCAGCAGCTTGCGAATGCCCGCGCGCGCCACGCTCGCGCCCAGCTCCATCCACACATTCATAAGCGTCGGTGCGCTGAGGGTCAGCGTGCCGGGGAAGCGAATGTGCTCATTGCTTTTGCCTACCTGTTGCGTAGGCAAAAACAGCACCGGCAAGCCAGCTGGCAGATGCGGCAAACAAGCCGCCACCACGCCGTCGACCAAGGCGGTGTCCACGCACACCGGCAGGTGCGGGCCGTGCTGCTCGGTAGCGGCCACGGGCAGCACCGCCACGGCGCGGGCGATGCCAGGCGACTGCTGCAGGGCGGCAAAGTCGCGGGTGGAGAGGTCGGCCCAATAGCGTGAAGGCAGTTTCATAAGCGGGAGTCTTGCGGGTGGGGTGGGTGGCGCATGGCTGCATGTTAAACCCAGGCGCATGCGACACTGTACGCACCACCTCAGTCCACCCACACCATGCACACCGTCCACGCCAACGGCCTTGATTTCGCCTACTTGTCTGCCAACTTGCAGGGCACGGGCCCGCTGGTGATGCTGATGCACGGCTTCCCCGATTCGGCGCACACCTGGAGCCACCAAATGCCTGCGCTGGCAGCGGCAGGCTACCGGGTGGTGGCGCCGTTTTTGCGCGGTTATGCGCCGACCCAGGTGCCTGAGCAAGGTTATTACGACAAAGCCACCTTGGTCGCCGACATGGCGGCATTCATTGACGCACTGGGCGGCGGGCAGCCGGTGCATTTGGTAGGGCAAGACTGGGGCGCCATCATTGGCTACGCGCTGCTGGCCGCCTACCCCGAGCGGGTGCGCCGTGCGGTGCTGATGGCCGTACCGCACCCGGCCGAGGTAGCCAAAAGCATGCTGAACGCCAAGCATGCGCAACGCTCTTTT
>CANFOR010000017.1 GCA_947448675.1 Betaproteobacteria bacterium | reverse complement strand
TGCAAGCCAATGGCTTGCCGCTGGTGACGGGTTTGAGCCTGCAAGTGCGCAGCGGCGAGCGCTGGTGCGTGATCGGCCGCAACGCCAGTGGCAAGTCGACCCTGCTGCGCGCCGTGGCGGGCTTGCCCGTGCCCGCCCAGCAGGGCAGGGTGCGATTGCATGGCTTGGCCGCAACGGGCCCACACGCTGCCATTCTGCGCGCCTACATGCCCCAGCACAGCCAAGACCGCTTTGCGCTGCGGGTGGCCGATTTGCTGTCCTTGCAAGCGCAGGCCACAGGCTTGGCAGCGGCTACAGGGCGCGCGCCAGCGGCAACGGACGCGCGGAGCAGCCGTTTACGGCCCACCGAGCTCGCAGTGCAACCCAAGCCGCATGCCATGCAGCCCGTGGCCCAGGCGCTCGATATAGCCCCCTTGCTGGGCCGCCCGGTGACGCAGCTGTCGGGCGGCGAGCGCCAGCGCGTGGCCTTGGCGGCGGTGGCCTTGCAAAACGTGGGCCTGTGGCTGCTCGACGAGCCGGTGAGCTTTCAAGACCCGGCGCACCAGGGCCTGGTCGCGCAGTGGCTGTGCGGGCAAGGCGCGCAGGCCATGCTGATGAGCGCGCACGACATGGCCTGGGTGCAGCGCACCGCCACCCATGTGCTGGCCCTGCTGCCCGGCGGCGCTTGGCGTGCGGGGCCAGTGCACGAGGTGCTGAGCGCCGCCACGTTGCAAGCCACTTTTGGCTGCGCCTGGCAGCAGCTGGGCGAGGGCGCCGAGCGCATTTGGGTGGCCCGCTAGCGCCGCAGCGCTCACTTGATTTGCTATAAAAATAATAGCTGCTAACGCATATTCTGTGGGCTTTTTGGGCGCTTTTGTGTATCTGCTGGCTACCAACGGCTGCGCGTTGCGTCAATCTGCTGGCACAACGCGCTGGCCGCTTGCACAAAGCGCGGACCCATGCGCGAGAGCAGGGCGGCGTTGGCCGCTTGCAGTTGCTGGTGCTGCACCGCGTCGATCTGCGGTAGCGCGCGCCAAGCGGCGAGTTCTTTGCTGGCCGTGCCGTCGCCCCCGGCCAGAATGAGCTGCGGGTTGAAGGCCAGCACGGCTTCGCGGCTGATGCTCGGGGTCAGCGCGCTCATAGTGTCAAAGCCCTGCACGCCGCCACAGGCGCGGATGGCTTGGCTGATGATGTGCTGGCCGTTGAAGGTCATCAGCGGCGCGTCCCAGACTTGGTAGAACACCCGCACCGGCTTGGCCTGGGCATAGCGCGTTTGCAGGGCCTGCCAGTCGCGCAGCAGGCTGCCAGCCGCCGCCTGGGCGCTGCGCTGCGTGCCCGCCAATTGGCCGATGCGCTCCAGCGTGCTGGCAATGTCGGCCACGCTGCGCACTTCGCTCTCAAACACCGCAAAACCTTGGCGCTGGGCCAGGGCGCGCAGGGCATCGCGCTGGCGCTCGGGCGTGCCGCTTTGCCAGAGCAAGACCAGGTCGGGTTTGAGGGCCGCAATGGCCTCTAGGTTGAGCGCAAATGCGTCGCCCAGCACCGGCAGCTTTTGCACGGCGGCAGGGTAGTCGCTGAAACGGCCCACGCCGATCAGGCGCGCGCCTGCGCCAGCGGCGTAGACCAACTCGGCCAGGTTGGGCGCCAGGCTAACGATGCGCTGCGCGGCTTGGGGCAGGCGCAGCGCATGCCCAGCGTCGTCGATGGCCCTGAAATCTTGGCAAAAAACGGCTGCAGGCAGCGCCAGCATTGCGTAAGCCGCTATTTTTTTTGTAGCTACTTGCGCCAGCTTAGAGCGATGGGTGGGTTTATGCTGAGGGGGCAAAAAATGCATGAACAGTGGGCGAGTCGGTATTGCATGGAGGCCGTGCCTGCAAGCGGGAAGGCCAAATGGGGGCGTTGCATGAGCATAGCGGCTTTGCGCTGCGGGCGCGCCCTTAGTGAAAGCCTGCAGATCGGAAACCCCGATTGCACGCAAGTGCCTTTGCCGTGAACATTGCGCCCAGTTGCTGCATGGGGGTGGCGCGCTGGTGTGCAGCGTCCATGCAAGCGAATGTGCCCTTTTGCTTTGTTTGTCTTTGTTTGTATTGGAGTAGTCCGATGGCCTTTGTAGCCCCTGTTTTGCCAAGCCTGTGCTCTGCGCGCGGCCCTCTGGTGCGCCGTGCAGTTCGGTGCCTGGCTGCGGGCCTTGGCCTGGCCTTGGCCACCAGCGGCACGGCCCTGGCGCAAGCCAATTTCCCCGAGCGAGCGGTGACCATGTTGGTGCCTTTTGCCGCGGGCGGGCCGACCGACGTGGTGGCCCGCATGATCGCCGTGCCCATGGGCAAAGCCTTGGGGCAAACGGTGTTGATCGAAAACGCGGTGGGCGCTGGCGGCACCATTGCGGCTGCCAAAACCGCGCGTGCCCAGCCCAACGGCTACACGATTTTTCTGCACCACATGGGCATGTCGACCGCGCCTTACCTGTACAAAAAGCTGCAGTTCGACCCGCTGAAAGACTTTGAATACATCGGCCAAGTGGTCGATGTGCCCATGACCCTGCTGGCGCGCAAAGACTTTCCGGCAGCTAGCTTTGCCGAGCTGCAAAGCTACCTCAAAGCGCAGGGCAATAAGGTTTCGCTGGCCAATGCCGGTTTGGGCGCGGTCTCGCACCTGTGCGGCCTGCTCTTCATGAGCCAAGTGGGGGTAGACCTCACCACCGTGCCCTTCTCGGGCACCGGCCCGGCCATGAACGCGCTGCTCGGCGGCCAGGTCGATCTGCTGTGCGACCAAACCACGCAAACCGTGCCGCTCATCAAAGACGCTCGCGTTAAAGTGTTTGGCGTGACCACCTTGCACCGCCTCTCGGCCCTGCCCAATGTGCCCACGCTCGACGAGCAGGGTTTAAAGGGTTTTGAGGTCAAAGTCTGGCACGGCATGTACGCGCCCAAGGGTACGCCCGCGCCCGTACTGGACAAGCTCAGCGCCGCCCTGCGTGTGGCCCTGCAAGACCCGGTGGTCAAGCAGCGCTTGGCCGACCTGAGCAGCGACATCGTGCCCATGGACAAGGTCAATGCTGCCAGCTTGAGGGCGCATTTGGAGTCGGAGCTGGCCAAGTGGGGGCCGGTGATCAAAAAGGCCGGCATTTACGCCGACTAAAGATGCCGATTAACACGCCGACTACCTTGTGGTTTTGGCTTTGTAGCTGCAATAAGCCGCCACCTGGCACTGCCCGCACAGCGGTTTGCGCGCTTGGCAGACATAGCGCCCGTGCAAGATCAGCCAATGGTGGGCCCCCACCAAATACTGTGGCGGAATGCGGCGCAGCAAGCCCATTTCCACCGCCAATGGGGTTTTGCCGGGCGCTAGGCCGGTGCGGTTGCCGAGGCGAAAAATATGTGTGTCCACCGCCATCGTGGGCTCGCCAAAAGCGACGTTGAGCACCACATTGGCGGTTTTGCGGCCCACGCCGGGTAGGGCTTCTAAGGCCTCACGGGTGCGCGGCACGCGGCCAGCATGCTGCTCGACCAAGATGCGGCAGGTGGCGAGCAAATGCTTGGCCTTGCTGTGGTACAGGCCAATGGTTTTGATCTGCGCCTCGAGGTCTTCCAGGCCTAAGTTCAAAATCGCTTGCGGCGTGCTGGCTTGCGCAAACAGGCGGCGCGTGGCTTTGTTGACGCCCACGTCAGTGGCCTGGGCACTGAGCAGCACGGCTGTGAGTAGTTCGAACACGCTGGTGTAGGCCAGCTCGGTCACCGGGTGCGGATTGGCCGCTTGCAATGTGGCAAAGAAAGGCGCGATGTGCTGCGGTTTCATGTGGATTTCATCTTGATAATAGAACTTTACGCAATGGAGCAATGGGCATGCAAATAAGCAGGGGTGTGGTGCTAAAGGCCGGGGCCGTGCTGTGGTGTATGGGCTTGAGCTTAGCGGCTGTGGCGCAAAGCGCGGTACAAAATTATCCGGCCAAAGCGGTGCGCTTGGTGGTGCCTTTTCCGGCCGGTGGCGCGACGGATATTTTTGCCCGTACCTTGTCGCAAAAACTCGGCGAGAAGCTGGGCAACAGCATCGTGGTAGAAAACCGCCCCGGCGCGGGTGGCACGATTGGCGCTGACCTGGTGGCCAAGGCCGCGCCCGACGGCTATACGCTCTTGTTGGCCACCAGTAGCACGCATTCGATTGGCCCGGCGCTCAACTCCAAAATGCCCTACTCGGTGCAGCGCGACTTTACGCCCATCGTGCATGTCGGTGACGCGCCCAGCATCATGTTGGTGCCCAACAGCACGCCAGCCAAAACCGCGCAAGAGTGGATTGCCTACGCCCGCAAAAACCCCGGCAAACTCAACTACGCCAGCAGCGGCAATGGCACCATCGTGCAGCTCACGGCCGAACTGTTCAAGGCGCAGGCCGGGTTGTTTTTGGTGCACATTCCCTACAAAGGCACGGCGCTGGCCATCCCCGACTTGGTCAGCGGCAAGGTGGATGTGATGTTTGACTCCCTGCCCACCGGCCTGCCCCATGTACGCGACGGGCGCTTGCGCGCCCTGGGAGTGACCACGCTGCAAAAGTCGCCCTTGGCCCCCGATTTGCCGCCCCTGGCCGACTTGCTGCCGGGCTTTGCTTCCAACACCTGGTTTGGGCTGTATGGCCCCAGTGGTTTGCCCAGCGAGGTACTTGCCAAGCTCAATGCTGCTGTCAACCAAAGCCTGGCCGATGCCGATGTGAAGGATAGGCTGCAGCGTCTGGGCATAGAGCCGGTGGGTGGCAGCAGCGAGCAGTTTGCCAAGATGGTCGCGCATGACAGTGCCAAGTGGAAAAAAATCATTGTTGAACGCAAGATCAGCGCCGAATGAGCCTGCGCCAGCCCGGGCTTACAAGGGGCGCGCGCCTTGTTGTGACTGTGCAACGACCCAAGGGCTTGATACAACTGTGATGTGTAACGCGCTGTACACTTGTTGCTATAGGCTTAGTAGCAGCTGTTGGTTTCAGCAATTGAATGGGATGCCCGCACATCAGATTGGAATTCGTAGGCGCATATGCAAACGCAAAAGCACTCGCAAGATGACAAAAAAAACGCCATATGGCTGCGTTTGAGCGTGGGCGCAAGTGTGTTTCCATTGTTGGCTGGCTTGCTCTGTACCATGGGGATGCACTCTTTCGCGCAGGCCCAAATTTACAGCAGTACCACTGAGAGTGGGGCCATCTTGCTGTCTACCAGCCAAGAGTCTGATGCTTTGCTGTTGGTTGCCGCACCGGTGCTTGAATTGCTTGCGGTGGAACCCACTAGCCCTGCAGGTAGCTTGCAAAAACGCCCCTCGCCTAACTTTGCCAGCTTTATCCATGAAGCCAGCGCGACCTACCAATTGCCGGTGGCTTTGATACAGGCGGTGATTGCGGTGGAGTCCAACTACAACCCTAGGGCGCTGTCACCCAAAGGTGCGCAGGGTTTGATGCAGTTGATGCCTGCTACGGCACGGCGCTTTGGTGCAGTGAATGGCTTTGACCCGAAAGAAAACATTCTGACGGGTAGTCGCTACCTGCGCTGGTTGTTAGATTATTTTGAGCAAGACTTGGTGTTGGCCATTGCGGCCTACAACGCAGGTGAAAATGCGGTGGTCTCCGCAGGCAAGCGAGTCCCCAAATTTGCCGAAACCGAAAGGTATGTTCCACGCGTGTTGGCTTTGTACAAGAGCTGGCAATCAGCAATTTAACGCAAGGAGAAGATGATGAAATTATTTTTGCAAACTTCTTGGTGCGCTTTGGCTTTACAAGCCCTTGTGATCGGCATGCCCGCCCAGGCCGCCGATCAGGTCTACCAGCGCAACGCCGAATCTGCCAGCATTGAGCTGAGCAATATTGAAGAAGCCGACGCTAGTGTGGTGGCGGTTGACAAAACCCCTGCTCCTAAACCTGTAGCACCAATCGCAGCCATGCCGCCCGCCAAGCGTGCAAGCGCAGTTGTGGCAGCGCCCTTAACGGCGGCAGCGCCTGCTGCGGACGTGGGCCCCGCCACGGTGACTGCCATCAGCGCTGTTGTGCCAACGTCACCCTCAACAAGCACTGCTGCAGAAGACCTGCAAACCTCGCTGCAGCAGTACCGTGAGATGAAGATCCAAAGCGCAGCCAACCAAGCCGAGAACAATAACAACCCGGCTACCGGGCGACGATATTTAAAAGTTGATAAATCGATGTTTTCGAGCCAATAGGATTCGCATGGCATATTTTTTTACAAAGCGTTCTGCAGTGGCGGGAAAAGCTTGGCGCAATGCCAAGGGCTTTACCCTGCTCGAACTGCTGGTGGTGATGGTGATTATTGGCTTGCTGGTGGGCTATGTCGCGCCCATGTATTTCAAGCAAGTGGGCAAGTCAGAAGTTAAAACGGCGCGTGCGCAAATTGAATCTTTTGGCAAAGCTTTGGACCAATACCGGCTCGATACCGGGCACTATCCGACCACCGAGCAGGGTCTACAGTCTTTGGTGCTTAAACCGCAAGACGAAGCGCGCTGGGACGGACCGTATTTGAAGAAAGCCATTCCGCTCGACCCCTGGGGTACGGCCTATGTGTATAAATTCCCTGGCAGCAAAGGTGAGTACGACATCGTCTCGTATGGCAAAGATAAGGTGCCCGGGGGAACGGGAGAAGAAGCCGATATTGGTAGCTGGGAATAAGCCCAAGCGCGCCACTCGGCTTTGAATGAAAGCTCCATGCAGTTTGATATCCGTTTTTTAGACAATACCCAAGGGGTGAGCGCGTTAGCCATGGACGCGCCAAACCATGAGGTGGCGGCGCGTATGGCGCATGACCGGGGTTTACGCGTTGTCTCGATTCAGCCCAACCAAAGCTTGACCCGCATGTTCCAGCGGAAGTCGAATGTGGACTTCCAGCTTGGCCAGTTTAGCCAAGAGTTGCTCACTCTGTTAGAAGCGGGCCTCTCGCTAGTAGAGTCCATCGAAACCTTGAGTGAAAAAGAAAGCAAGCCAGCCCGCAAAGATTTGCTCAGTCGCTTGGTGGCCGACCTTTACCGGGGTGCTTCTTTGTCAAACGCGCTGACACAGTTCCCTGATGTGTTCCCACCCTTGTATGTGGCCACGGTGCGGGCCAGTGAGCGCACGGGTGGGTTGGCAGAGTCGCTGGCGAAATATGTGGTCTACCAAAGCCAATTGGATGCCGTGAAGAAGAAGGTTATCAGCGCCAGCATTTACCCCGCGGTGTTGGCCATAGTGGGCTTGCTGGTGATTGGTTTTTTAATGGGTTATGTGGTGCCGCGCTTTGCCAAAATATTCGAAGACATGGGCGGCGAAATCCCGTGGATGTCGCGCTTGTTGATCCAATGGGGGCATTTGGCGCATGCCTATGGCACTGAATTGGCGGTGGGTAGCTTGGTACTGCTGGGCAGCGCCATCTTTTGGCTAACGCGCCCCTCAACACCTGCGCAAGTATTGCAGTGGTTGGAAAAGATTCCTGCTTTGGGCGAACGTATGCGGATTTACCAGTTGGCCCGGTTTTACCGCTCGCTTGGCATGCTGTTGCGCGGTGGCATGCCGGCGGTGGCTTCGCTCGAGCTGGTGACTGGTTTGTTGCCGGGTGGCTTGCACCCTCGCTTGGTCTTGGCCACCCAAATGATCCGCGAGGGGACTCCTATTTCTGTAGCGATGGAGGCCCAGCACTTAACCTCGCCAGTGTCGGCCCGTATGCTGCGCGTGGGCGAGCGCACCGGGCGCATGGATGAAATGATGGAGCGTATAGCGGCTTTTTATGACAGTGAAATTAGTCAATGGATCGATTGGTTCGTCCGCCTTTTTGAGCCCCTGCTGATGGCCTTTATTGGCCTGGTGGTGGGTTTTATCGTGGTGGTGATGTATTTCCCCATTTTTGAACTAGCAGGTAGCATTCGGTGACGCCATCTCCCACTCCAAGCCGTGCCGTGCTTTCGCCCGATGTATTGCGCCGCGCCGTGCTGCAGGCCAGCGCGAGCGGGCGCTCCAGCTTAGAGGTGCTGCAAGACACTCTGCAGCAAACACAGAGCGAAGTATTGCAGGCGGTCGCCCACACAGTAGGTTGCCCGGTGCTCGAAATGGCCAGCCTGCACAAGCTAGATGCTGCATTTGACGTGTTGCCCTTTGGCGAGATGTTGCGCCACGAGGGCATCTTGCTGCGCGATCCAGTGCAGGGTTTGCAATGGGTTGTGTCTGACCCCTTCAATGCCAAACTTCGGCAATGGGCCGACGCACGGATTGGCCAAGCCTTCCAACTGTGTTTGGCCTTGCCTGGCGATATTGCCGCTTGGCTGTCAAAGCACGAAGGTGGCCTGCGCGCGATGGAGTCCTTGGTGGCCAGCAGCGATGGCACCCAAAGCAATGGTGAGACGGTGGAAGAGCTGAGCTACCGTGGCATCAGTGAAGACGCCAGCCCAGTCGTCAAACTCGTTAACTCCACGATTTTTGATGCTTTGCGCGCGGGCGCTAGCGACATTCACTTGGAGTCCAATCCGTCGGGCATGGCCATCAAGTACCGCGTGGATGGCGTCTTGAGCCCGGTGGGCTCGGTGCCAACCAGTGAGTTGGCTGAGCAAACCATTTCGCGCATTAAAGTGATGTCGGAGCTCGACATCTCCGAGCGCCGCGTGCCGCAAGACGGACGCTTTCGCGTCAGCCTGCAAGGTCGCTTGATTGACCTGCGCGTTTCGATCATGCCCAGCATTCATGGCGAAGATGCTGTGCTGCGTATTTTAGACAAGCAGTCTTTAAGCGATCAAATGAAGGGCTTGCAGCTTACTAGCTTGGGCTTTGACGAAGAAATTGCAGCCCTGTTACGCAGACTGGCCAGCGAACCCTACGGCATGATGCTGGTGACGGGGCCCACGGGCAGTGGTAAGACTACCACCTTGTATGCGGCCATCTCAGAAATCAACCATGGCTATGAAAAAATCGTCACCATTGAAGACCCTGTTGAGTACCAATTACCCGGTGTGTTGCAAATCCCGGTCAACGAAAAAAAGGGCTTGACTTTTGCGCGCGGTCTGCGTTCTATCTTGCGCCACGATCCCGATAAAATCATGGTGGGCGAAATTCGCGATTCTGAAACCGCGCAAATAGCGATTCAATCGGCACTGACTGGGCACTTGGTTTTTACCACCGTACACGCCAACAATGTGTTTGACGTGATTGGCCGTTTTATGCACATGGGCATTGACATGTACAGCCTCGTCTCGGCATTAAACGGTGTGCTGGCGCAACGGCTATTGCGGGTTAATTGCAGCAGTTGCACCGAGGTTTTTGAACCCAGTGCCGATTTATTGGCGCTCTCGGGTTTGAAGTCAGTGGATACGAGTCGCTGGCAATTTCGCGCCGGCAAAGGCTGTAGCCAATGCCGTGGCAGTGGCTACAAGGGGCGCAAAGCCATTGCCGAAGTGCTGCACCTGAATGACGAAATACGCGAACTCATCATTGCCAGAGCGCCGATCCGCAGCCTGAAAGAAGCCGCTAAGGCCAATGGCACACGCTATTTGCGTGAGTCAGCGCTGGACTTGGTGCGTACCGGTGAAACCACATTGAACGAGATTAATCGTGTCACTTTTGTCGCCTGATTCATTGCTCTTGCACCTTGCGCCCGAAAAAATTCGGGCTGTGCATGTGCGCGGCTGGCGCCAGCAGATCGCGGGTTGGTATGTCAAAACACCAGAGTCTGTTACACCAATAGGCAGCGACACGAAGGCACTGGTGTCCGCGGCCATGGGCTTAGTGCATCAGCTCAAACCCAGCACCGCGCGTATTGTGGTGTCAGACCATCTAACGCGGTATTTTTGTTGCCCCTGGCAGGCGCAGCTGCGCAGTGATGCGGAAGAATTGGCATTCGCGCAACTCATGTTTGACGATATTTACGGTGCGCGCAGCCATGTCGATTGGCAGATCATTCGCAGCCGACAGATACCTGGCAAAGCCAAGTTGGCCATGGCCATACCCAAGAGTTTGATGGACAGTTTGGTAAAAGAATTTTCGGCAGCAAAAATTCGCCTGCTCTCCGTTCGACCGCAGTTGGCAACAGCGATCGGAGCTTTTTCGGCAGTGCTACCCAAAGCGGGGTGGGTGGCAAGCCATGAGCCGGGCCGTTTGAGCCTTGCCGGTTGGGATGCACAGGGCTGGAACTGGGCGGCTTCAACGCGTGTCGACGGAGCCTTGACCTCACTAGCCGAGCGGATTCAACATGAGGTGGTGATTGCACAGGCTGGCTCGGGCACTGGCTTGGTATCTAGGCCGATGTTCCTATGTGCTCCTCATGCGCTGCAGGCGCAAGTGGCAATGCATACGGGCAAGGAAGTTCAGCAATGGCAGCTTAGCCGCAGTATGCAAAAGAAAATCCTGAGCAGTCTACCAGCCAAAAAAACAATGGATGCAACGCTTGCTGAATTTGGTAATGCCATCGTAGGCCTGGGCGCATGAAAAACTTGCATTTAGACTTTATTGCGCAGCCCAGCCGTTTTAGGTTTTTGGGTTGGTTCATGCTCTGCGTCGGTCTCTGCGCTGTAGCAGCTGTATGGACCTATGAGCACTTGAACACAGCGCCGCGCCTTGCGGCATTGCGACAGGAATTGATAGCACAGCAAAATGCTTTGAAGCCTCCTGTGCCTGTTTCCACCATGAAACCCGATGAATTGGCGGCGGCCTGGAAACATGCGCAGGTAGTGTCGGATCAGTTGGCATTGCCGTGGACATATTTGTTCGAGGCTATGGGCAAGGCGTCCAGCGAAAACGTGGCCTTTTTATCAATTGAACCAGACCCAGGCAAGGGCCGCGTTGTGGTGATTGCGGAGGCGCGTGATTTTGACGCCATGCTGGGCTTCTTTCAAGGCCTGCAGGCCAGCCCTAATTTTGAAGACGTTGCCCTGCAATCGCACCTGATTAACAACGCGGTTCCCGAAAAACCTGTGCGTTTTCGGCTATCTGCGCGTTGGTTGATGAACCCATGAATATGCTTTTATTGCAACGTCGTATGGTCTATCGTTTAGGCCAGTTGGGTAGTCCGGGCCTATTGGGTTTGGTCTTGCTATTGCTTGCTGGGCTTGCTTGGAAATTTTGGTTGCAATCGCATGAGCTGGAACTGCAAAGGCTGGCCACCACAGTGCAAGCCAATGCCGTAGAGTTGAAAAAATCAAAACAAAGCGGTACCAAAATTGAATTAACACAAGAAACTGCCCTGAATCAGTTTTACCAAACTTTTCCATTGGCACCTTCGGTCTCTAGTTCTCTGAAAAATGTGTATGCCTCGGCTAGCAAGAATGGGCTGGTTTTGGAAACTGGTGAGTATTCCTTGTTGCAGTCGGATTCAGAGCGCCTCGTTCGCTACAGAATCGCTTTGCCAGTAAAGGGTAGCTTTCAAAAAATTCTTACTTTCACCGATGCCGTGCTCGAAGAAGTGCCCACCATGGCCTTAGAGAGTGCTTCGTTTAAGCGCGAAAATGTTACAGACTTATTGGTAGACGCAAAACTGGTATTTGTGATTTATGTGGGAGCGCAGCCATGAACAAGAGTGCAACGCGCGCTTTGTTGGGGTTGAGCTTATTAGTCACGGCACTGCTGGCATGGTTTGCGCCCGATGAGGCTGAGCTTGTTAGCCCTAGTAAAAACCAACGCAATGTTTCCATGGCGCCTATTGGTACGCCTAAAGCCACGGCGCGCTCTGCGAATGCCTCTTTGGATTTACCCATTGATCGTGACGAGTTGAGCAATAAAACCAGTAGCAAGTTATTCGGCATTCACTCTTGGACAAAAGTGGTAGTGCCACCAAAGAAGTTGCCTGCGCCTGTTGTGGTGCCAGTGGCCCCACCGCCGCCATCCGCGCCTGCTATGCCATACGTCTATCTTGGACGGTATACCGAAGGTGACACCAAGTTAATTATTCTTTCACGCGGCAACCGCGTGATAACGGCAAAAGAAGGAGATATTTTGGACAAGCAATATCTCATAGAGCGCATTGATGCCAGCACTGCGCAACTGAAATACTTGCCTTTGGGCATTCCACAAACTTTGGCTACCGGGGGTTCCCAGTGAAACCAGCGTCACACCACACCAGAAAAGTCTTGCCTGCACTCTTATGCCTGTTGATTACAGGCTGTGCTGCGGATCGCTATCGTACCGATGGGCTTAATCTTATTCGGAATGGTCAAGCGGAAGAGGGCTTGTCGTTGTTGGCGAAAGCCCACCAAGCCGATTTGGGCAATGCATCTGTTTATAAAGAATTTTTGGTACAGCGTGAGAGCATTACCAATCGGATCATGCAAGAGGGCAACCGTGAGCGCTCTGAAATGCGTTGGGATGCGGCCCTGCAGCAGTACAACCGGGTGCTCGGCATTGATCCTGGACATCCTACTGCACGGCAAGCTATAGAAACCGTAGCACAAGAGCGCAGACAAATCGAGCGATTGGATGAGGCAACAGGGTTGCTTAAAAAAGGCGACATAGAAGCAGCCAATATGTTGATAGGCCGCGTTTTGATAGAGTCGCCCGCCAATGCGCGTGCATTGAAGCTGCGTCGTCAAATTTTGGATGCTGCACCGCCCGAGTCATTTAATGGGGGCAGTCTCAACCTCAAGGGGCGCAAACCCGTTACCCTGCAATTTCGCGATGCCAACTTGCGAATGGTGATGGAGGCCATTTCCAAAACCACTAATTTAAATATTATTTTCGATAAAGATGTCAAAAGCGATTTAAAGGTTACTATTTTCGTGCGCGATACCCCAGTAGAAGAGGCTATCGACTTGATTTTGATGCAAACGCAGACGACCAAGCGCATCATGAGTGAGAACTCATTTTTGATCTACCCAGACACGGCCGCCAAAGCGCGCGATTATGCAGAGCTTAAGATTCGGCGCTTTTCACTCATCAATGCCGACCCCAAGCAGGTTCTGAACATGGTCAAAACCATGACCAAAACCAAAGATACGTTCATTGATGAGAAAACCAATGCGCTGATTATTCGCGATACGCCACAAGTGATTCGCATGATAGAAAAGCTGATTGAAAGCATGGATCAACCCGAGCCAGAAGTCATGCTCGAAGTGGATGTGATGGAAATCACTCGCGATCGTTTGCAGTCTCTGGGGGTGCAGTTGCCAACCAGTTTTGGTGTGAGCACCAATGCCATGAAACTGACGGATTTTAAAACTTCAAAAAATGCAAATACCAATTTAACTGGACTTGCAGTTTCAGTTCAAGCGCAAAAAACCGATGCAGATATTAATGATCTTGCGACACCACGTATTCGGGTACGTAATAAAGAAAAGGCAAAATTTTTAGTCGGCGACCGCTTGCCCCAAGTGTCAACTGCTGCGGTGCCTTCTTCTAACTCTTCAACCCCGGTGTACAACACCACGGTGCAATACGTTGAAGTGGGTTTGAAAATTGAAGTGGAGCCCACCATTTACAGCGATGGCGAAGTAGCCATCAAAGTCAATTTAGAGGTCAGCACCAATAGCGGCCAGAACACCGATGCTGCGAAGAACGGCACGATTGCCTACACCATCAGTACCCGCAGTGTGAGTACGGTGTTGCGACTCAAAGATGGACAAACAGAGATTATTGGAGGTTTGATTCAAGACCAAGATCGGGCTAATGCAACCCGCATTCCCGGTGTGGGCGATGTTCCGATTTTGGGCCGCTTGTTTGGGATACAAACCGATGCCAAAAATAAAACAGAAATCGTAATGTCCATCACCCCACGCATTGTCCGTAATAACCGCCAAGTGGACAGCGAAACCCTAGAGATGTGGTCGGGCACAGAAAGCAATTTGCGCTTTGGTGGAAAGATGACGGGAGCCGCTCGAACCAGTATTGGCTCGGCCCCTGTTGCTGCGCCTGTGGCATCGATTTCTGCGCCCGTGAGGCCTGTTGCGAACTCTGTTCCACCGCCGCGTGCCGCACAGGTCAATCCAAGTGTGGCGCTGGCGGCCACAACTGGAATACCAAAGCCAGTGGCACCCACTCCGACCGTGCCAGTGCAGCCTGCCGGTGCTGCGTCGCCACCGATCCTGCCGGTCGTAATGAGCGCGCCTGCAACAGCCAAGGTGGGCGATCAAATCTCGGTGCTGCTTTCTTTGCCAACCATGCCCACCGCTACCGATTTGGAGTTGAGCATGGCATTCGATTCCAGTCGCCTACGACTCATTGCCGTGAACGATGCGAACAGCGAACGCAACGCAGCTTCAGGAACGCAGTTTTCTGGCGATACCGACGGTTCTGGCGCCGTCCGCATAAGCGTGGTTGCCGGGCGAGGTCAAAATTTATCCACCAATCCGGGTGCTTTGGCCAAAGTGCAGTTTGAAGTATTGACGCCAGAAGGAGCAACCCAAATTACCGTCGTCAATACAAATATGCATCTAGCAGATGGCTCTGAACAGGCATTGCCTCTACCCGCACCAGTGTCAATCGATGTCAAGGCCAAACCATGATCTTGGCAAGCGTTCGGTCTCGTGTGAAGGGTTTTACTCTGATCGAGATGCTCGTTACGGTGACCATTGTGGGGGTGTTGGCAACCGTCGCCTTTCCTGTGGTAGGTTTGACTCAGCGGCGTAGCCAAGAGCGCGAGTTGCGCGAGGCTTTGCGCAGCATCCGCACGGCCATTGACCAATACAAGCAAGCCGTGGACGAGGGGCGGATAGTTGAAGATGTGAAGGGTTCAGGCTACCCGCCCAGCCTGAATTTTTTGGTGTCTGGTGTCACCGATGTAAAAAGTGCGGGGGGTGCTAAAAAAATCTTTTTTTTAAGACGCCTGCCTTTAGATCCGCTGCAACCCGTTTTGGGCTCGGGCAACGAATCGAATTGGGGTTTGCGTAGCTATGCAAGCCCGGCCGACAATCCGCAACCTGGCCCTGATGTATACGATGTCTATTCTTTGTCCCCTGGTACAGGCTTGAATGGCAAAGCCTATCGGACTTGGTGAGGTACAAGAGATGCTGAGATTCAAGCGCTGGCGCATCAATGGGTTCACTTTGATTGAACTCATCATTGTTATGGCTATTGTGAGCCTATTGCTGACACTGGCCGCGCCGCGTTATTTCCGCTCTATTGAACGCAGCAAAGAAACGGTGCTCAAGGCAAACTTGGCTGCAACCCGCGATGCTTTAGATAAATACTATAGCGACACTGGGAAATTTCCCGATCAATTGGGGGACTTGGTCGAGCGCAAATACCTGCGTACCTTGCCTTGGGATCCAGTACTGGAAAGCTCCAATGGCTGGACTTTCATCGCCCCTCCAGGAGGACAAGCCGGTGCAATCTACAACCTGTTCAGTGGGGCACGCGGAAATAGCTTGGACGGGGTGCCCTATGCCCAGTGGTAGAGAGCGAGGTTTTGTATATATTGGCTTATTGATCGGGGTTGCCATTATCGGCCTTGGCTTGAGCGCAGTCTCGCAGGTATGGCAGCAAAGTCGCCAGCGTGAACGAGAAGAAGAGTTGCTTTTTGTGGGTAACCAATTTCGACAAGCCATAACGCGCTACTACCTAGAAACGCCGCGTGGCGTCGCGAACTTCCCCGTGCGTCTTGAAGACATGCTCTCCGACCAACGCGCACCCGATAAACTCAAACACCAGCTGCGCAGAATTTACGAAGACCCGATTACGGGCAAAGCGGAGTGGGGCGAGCTGCGTTTGCCAAATGGTCAACTGATAGGCGTTTACAGTCTATCCAACGACGCGCCACTTAAAGTAGCCGGTTTCAAATTGAGCGACCAAATTTTTGCCGATAAAGCACGGTATTCGGAGTGGGTGTTTCGTTCCGCACTACCGGCGGCCAACCCGGGCCGGGCACCTGCTGGGGGCGGCAGGCCTAGCGGGCCAGCAGGTGGGGCAGGGAATTCGCCAAAACCGGGGCAGCCTGGAGCCATACCGTCAGCACCCAGCCCGTTTAAGCCCTAAGGGCTTATTTGCTGGCAAGCAGTCCTTGGTATTGCTTCATGAGATCATCGGGCGATGCTAGGCCTTCAATGCGCAACCAAGCCTGCCCAGGTGCTTTGCGCATCAAGGTCAAGGGCTCGTGGTTCATTTTGTCACCACGGAAAGCGTCAAAAGCTTTTTGCGCCGCAATGCTGGCGACAGCAGAACCTGTATAAAAATTCCACTGTGGGCCAGACTGGTAACGTGTGGCATATTCTTGCAGGCGTGCTGGAGTGTCTTGCTCGGGGTCGATCGAGATTGACACCATATGCACTTTTTTACTTTCTCCGCCGAGTTTCTTTTGCACTTCGGCAAAGGTGTGGCTCATCACGGGGCAAATCGCGGTGCAGGTTGTGAAAATGAAGTTCAGTATCACCGGCCTGCCATCGTTCAGCTCACTCGCCAAGTCAACGGTTTTGCCGTCTGAGCGCATCAGCTTCACCGCTGGGTTTTTGTAGGCGACGGTTTTAGTCTTCACGCCATCAGCAGCTGGCTCCATCATGTGTTTGTGATGGGCATGCGGGTCTACCGCTTCGTCGGCTGCATGGGCTGCACCTAATGTGGAGCAGCCTAAAGCCATTGCTAGCAATACAAAATTCAAACGATAAAAAGGGCGTGTCATAACAACTCCTTGAACAAGTGCTTTGGATAAATTTGCAAACCTTGGCTTAGCGAACTTCAATAATTTCGACATCAAACTTCAAAGCTTGATTGGGTCCAATAGTGCGGCCAGCCCCACGTTCGCCATAAGCCAAGTTGGGTGGAATGAAAAGCTGCCATTTAGAGCCTGCGGGCATGAGTTTGACAGCTTCACGCCAACCGGGTACGAGCGCGGGGAGCTTCAATGACACGGGTTTTCCAGGCTCAGAACTGTCAAACGAAGTGCCGTCTAAAAGCATGCCACGGTAATTCGCAATCACGGTAGAGTTATCGCTGGCCTTAGGCCCACTGCCCATTTTGGCCGGTAAATATTGCAGACCACTTGGAAGTGTGATGACGCCAGTAGCTCGGCTATTTGTTTTCATGAACTCCTCACTCTTTTTTAGATTAGCTTCGCCCTCGACTTTGCGCGCGGCAGCCATCTTCTTGCGAACTTCAGCTTCTAGCTCACGTACATGGCGAGTGACTTCGGTGTCCGACATCAAGAGCTTGCCGCCCGCACTGGCATCGCGCAGACCATGGATGAGTTGCTCTAAATCAAATGGAACGTCTTGAATTTTAAAGTTGCGCACCATGTCTACACCAACGGCGTAGCCCGTTGCCTCCATCGGTGTTTTGAAAGGTGAGGGCGCAGCAGCGTCTTGTGCCGCAACCATGCCTGACAATGTGCAGAGTAGCGCTGCGGTGGATAAAAATTTGTTGAACAAAATAAGCTCCTATTGATCGTGATGTGCGCAAGTATGGCGAAGAAGAATATAAAAATCAGGGAACAATCCAATCGGAATCTAACAGCAATTGGTCGCTTCCGTCGCTTGCGTACCGCACTATATATGCGCCCTTAGAGGCAAAGTGCTGGGCAGGCCCGAGGCTAAGGCGCGGGTACACCGTTGTGCCTTCACTCTCGCCCACGGCAAAGGCCCGGCGTTGGGCCATTTGAGCGGTCGGTGCCTGTGCTACCGAGCCGCCCTTCGCCGCTTCTGCTGCAACCGCCAAGCGTGCCGTTCTACCAAGCATGCGCCGGTCGCGGTTTTCTTGCTCGGCTTTGCCACTCTCGCGCTTGCCCAGCATGTCTTCTGTGCGTTCGATCAAATAGTCGCGGTACAGGTTGTCGAGCATGTCTTGCAAGGTCTCGGTCATCAAGGTCAGAGAGAAAAACACTTCCGATTGAAGTTCTTCGTCTACCAGGGCAATATTTTGCAATTTCAACCAAGCGTGTAAATAAGCCAAATTAGCCTGGCGCTTACTGGGCAGTTCATAAGGGTAGACAAAACGCACAGCGGCTTTCCACTGCGCTGGCAGACTGGTGCGACCCTGTTGAAAGCTCATGCTCGACGACATATAAATCTGCACGCCAGCAGGTGGAGCTAGCGCATTGAGCAGTTTGATTTGCTCCATGCCCAGCCACAAAACCAGTGTATCGCCGGGCCGAGCCGTTTGCAGTGCATCGGTTATAGAATTTGGATTGTTATTTTGAAGCACATACAAGCTCGCATCTTGAGATGAAGCTTTTAAAGCCTGTTGCAGGCTTGTGGCTGCAATATCACCAATGCCTTCTTTGGCCGCCACTTGCAACACGCGGCCTGCCTTTGGCATGGCGCTGGCAAGATGCATAGCAAGTGCCTCCGCCTCCAGCTGGACGCCACGAGAAAAATACAAACCATATGAGCCTGCCGAACCAGAGGCTAAGGGAACACTCGGAAACCAGCATGGCACGCGCTGGGCCTTGCAAAAATCATTGATGGGTGCCCATGTACTATCAGAAAGACCAGACAATAAGGCAAACACCGGGTTGCGTTGGTAGCGCTCTTCAAGCTGGCTGCGCCAAGTTTCTGGAGCGCCACTTAACTCCCAAATTTGCACGTCCCAGCGACGTTCTGTCTGCGACGCAAAGGTGGCCGCTGAGGTCATATAGCGTTTACGTGGCGAGGTGCTGCCATTTTTTAAATGCTGCACAGCTTGCACCATTTCCATGAACACTTTTTTGCGTTCCGGCGATGTGCCTGGAGCAATCACTACTGCAAACTGAATGGTTTCTTTAGAAACTCCGGGTGCGTAATCGGCCGACAACTGCATCAAATAGGCTTTGAGCGCGGCCCTGTCGGCGTCTGACAAGTTGTAGCGCGGCATCACTTCTTGTAGCTGGGCGCCCGTCACGCCCAAGCCATCACGCAGCACGCGGGCGAAGCTTTCTTCGGTATAGGGCGCGTGGGTTTGGTTTAGTGTTTTGCCGCGAATACCGTCGGTGTTGGCCATGACCAAGTCCCCCGGTTCGGGGAACATAAACCGTTTGCTAATGGGTGGGACGCGCAGATTGCCTTCTACGCTGCCCATGCCGCTGCTGCGGTGGCAGCTGATGCAAGCCGCTTCTTTCCCTTGCAGCACCAAGCCTGCTCCGCGTGTGCCTCGCAGAGGCACACCAGAGCCCAAAATACCTTGGGTATATATTTTTCGGCCTGTCTCGATCAAGCTGCTCTCAGCTGCATTGCGCTTCACATTACCGGCATCTGTGTCGGCGGCAAGCGCAGGCAAACCATGGAGCAAAACAGACAGGCAAAAAACCAAAACCAATTTCATAAAAACTTATAGATGCTTATTGCGCTGCGCCTGGTGGGCGCAGGCCAACCAGTTCAATGTCATAGACCAGCAACTCATTGGGCCCAATATCGGAGCCCACGCCGCGCTCTGCATAAGCCAAATGCGGCGGAATCCACACTTGCCAGCGCGAACCTACGGGCATTTGCTTTAAAGCGGCTTTGAAACCGTTGAACAGTTCCACTAGCTTAATGGTGCCGGGCTTACCCGCTTCTGTGCCGTCAAATTGCGTACCGTCTAGCAGCATGCCGCGGTAGTGAATGATGACCGAGTCAACATCTGCAGGGCGGGGACCATCACCTGCTTTGATAATCTTGTACTGCAAACCATTGGGCAAAGCCAATACGCCAGGCTTTACTTTGTTTTCTTGTAAAAAGGCTTCGGCACGCTTGCGGTTCTCTATGGTGAGCATTTGCCGATTGGCCGACATGCGCTGGCGCACCTGGGTTTGAAAGTCACCCATCACCTTGCGAAACTCTTTTTCGCTCAGCAAGGGCCGCTCGGTTGACAAGCCATCTTTCATGCCCTGCATGACCAGGTTGGCGTCGAATTCGATGCCATTTTTTTTGAAATTGCGCGCTACTTCTAGGCCAATGCTGTAGCTTATTTTGTCATTTTCTGTGCGCAGCTCGGGGCGGTCAGCCGCTTGCGCAATACCCAGTACAAACAATGCAATTGTTAGGCATGCAAATGCTTTTTTCATCATGGAACCATTCTCCTCTTTCAAGACCACTACAACCGATAACTGGATTAGCGGCAATTATCGCTTTTCATACGATACCCATCAATAAAAACGGCGCCAACCCCGGGGAGTTGACGCCGCTTCGCGACAGGGCACTGTCCAGTGCCCCGCAACGCTCGATTACTTCAAACCGTTGGGGTTGAGAATTACGTTGTATGGCGTTACGGTACGCGTTGCACCGTTGGCCGAGTTCCCCACCACGTTAGTCGCAATCACGCGGAAGTAAGCCGATGCCGTAGGCGTAGCGGCAGCAGTACCACGGTTAACCGCAGTAAACACGGCAGTCTGTGTACCTGTTAAGCCACCCACTGGCACTACGACCGTCTTCGAATCCAAGATGGTTGCGAAGTTGGCAGTAGAAGCGTACTGGATCACATACTGGGTTACAGGCTGGCCGTTGGCCACCGTTGCCACTGGCGTCCAAGGCAAGGTCACAGTGTCTGTCGTGCTCGTTGCCGTTGGGGCATTGCGCACGATTTGAGCAGCCGTTGGTGCCGTTGGTGCCACAGGCGTAGTTGGCACATTGTTCACCACAGTTACTTGGTTAGACACCACCGACAGGCCTACGGCATCCACAGCGCGAACCGTGAAGTTGTAGGTCGTGCCAGGGGCGGTAACCATGTTCCACGACGTTGCATTGGCAGCCAATGGCGTTGGCGTTTGCAAGTTGCCGTTGTTGTACACGTTGAAGCCGGTGACCGGTGGGCCGTTGAGCACAGGGGCTGCAGGCGTCCATTTAACCGTGGTCGAATTAGGCCCGTTCACCACAGCAGCCGTTTGCACCGGAGCCGTAGGCACCACATTCGACAGAACCACCACGTTCGACTTGATCGACTCGCCAGACGTATTCAAAGCCGTGACCGTGAAGTTGTATGCGCCGTTCAATGCTGTCGTAGCGTTGTACGACGTTACGTTGGCAGCCAGAGGCGTTGCGTTCAACTTGGTGGCACCGTTGTACACGTTGTAGCCAGTTACAGGTGCAGTACCTGCCGTAGCGCCGGTGGGAGCTGCCCAGTTCAAAGTCGTTGAAGTAGCGGAGTTCACTACCACAGCGCTTTCTACTGGTGCTGGTTGTACCAAATCAACTACTTGCAAACTCTGCGAGCTGACGCTGGTGCCGCCTACGCTGATAGCCTTGACGGTGAAGTTGTACACATTACCAGCGGCTACTGCTTGGGTAACACCAGTCGCATTGCCTGCCAAGACCGGGCCGACTGCTACAGCAGCTGCACCGTTGATGGATGCATACACCTGGTAACCGGTAACCGGTGGCAAGGTGGCATCAACAGTTTGGCTCCATGCCAACGTAGCCTGGGTTGCACTCACCAAAGAGGCTGCCAACACACTCGGCGCGGCTTGTGGCAACAAGCTCACCGACAGTGCCGTTACCGCAGAGATGCCCACTGGGTTGACCGCCACCACTTGGTAGGCGTAGGTATTGCCTGCCACCAAGCCCGTTGCATCGGTGTAGGTCTGTGCGCCGGTGCCGACTGCAGCTGGGCTACCAACCAAAACGCCATTGCGGAAGATTTGGAAGCTGGTTGGCACAGTGCCTGCATTGGCCGGCGTCGTCCAATGCAAGACGATGCCAGGCGCAGCCTGCGTACCTGAGAAGGTGGTCGCGGCCATCACTGGTGCGTTAGGCACAATGTATGGAGCCGTCACGGTGCCAGTAGGCAGCGCAGACAACTCAGTAACACCCCGTACCACTGCCACGCCATAAACGCGGTAGGTGTAGGTTAGGCCCGTAGTAAACGGCCCGTAGTCGATCACCGATGCTGCCGTGCGGCCCGGTACCACCGCCACGTTCACCCAAGTCGTGCCGCCGTCTGACGAGCGTTGGACTTGGTAGTCGGTGGTGGTGGTGGTGGCTGCAGCGGGCGTCCAGCCTACGGTGATAGCTCCTGAATTAATAGCAATGATCGCAGGTGCTGTGGGCGCTACGGGCAGGTTGATGGTTGCTGCCTTGGTGGTGGCGGCGGCCGATACGTTGGCCACCGGGCCGTTCACTGACACGACCTTGTAGCTATAGGCGGTGTTCGACACGACTGCTGTGTCTACGAAGCTCAACTGTCCCACAGGCAATGGGC
>CANFOR010000016.1 GCA_947448675.1 Betaproteobacteria bacterium | reverse complement strand
TGCACGACCCCAGCTTTGGCGAACGGCGCTTGGGCATGAAGGAAGTGTCGGAGCACTTTACCGGTGTGGCGTTGGAGCTGTGGCCAGACCCCGGCTTTGCGCCGCGCAAAGAATCGCAAAGCATTGCCCTGGGCCAGCTGATAGGCCAGGTGCGGGGGCTGTGGCCAGCGCTGGGCCAAGTGTTGCTGCTGTCTTTTTCTTTAGAAGTATTTGCGCTGGTCAGTCCTTTGTTTATGCAATGGATTTTGGACTACGTGATCGTGGCGCAAGACGCCAGCTTGCTGACCACGCTGGCCTTGGGCTTCGTGATGCTGTTGTTTTTGCAAAGCGGTATTTCCACCCTGCGCTCGTGGGTTTTGCTGAGCATGGAAACCAGCTTGCGCGTGCAATGGCGGGCCAATGTTTTTGCCCATTTGCTGCGCCTGCCGCTAGAGTATTTTTACAAGCGGCATCTGGGCGACATTGTCTCGCGCACCGGTGCTGTAGACGAGATCCAACGGGTGCTCACCACGGCTTTTGTAGCGGCCATTTTTGATGGCCTGTTAGTGGTTTTAACCCTGGTGATGATGTTCATCTACAGCCCGGTGTTAGCCTGGCTCTCGCTGTTGTCGGTACTGCTGTATTTGGGTTTACGCGTCCTGTGGTACCGGCCACTGTATGCCGCCACCGCCGAGCGCATCGTGCGTGCCGCGAACCTGTCTACCCATTATTTGGAAACCATTCGCGGCATGCGCGCCATCAAACTTTTTGGCCGCCAATACGAGCGCCGTAGCGCTTGGCAAAGCCTGCTGGTGCAAGAAACCAATGCCGGTTTAAAAATCCAAAAATTGCATATTTTTTATAATTTGGTGCATACGCTTTTGCTGGGTGCCTTTAATATTACCCTGCTCTGGGTGGGCAGCACGCAAATCATGGCGGGCAGTTTGAGCGTGGGCATGTTGCTGGCATTTATGGCCTATCGCGGCCAGTTTGATGGGCGGGTCTCCAGCCTCATCAACCAAGCCATTGACCTCAAAATGCTCAAGCTCTACGGCGAGCGGTTGGGTGACGTCGTGCTGAGCACGCCCGAGCCCGAGGCGCGCGCCAATATGGTAGCGATGGCCCATGGCGACATCTGCATCGAGCAACTTAAGTTTCGCTACGCGCAAGACGAGCCTTGGGTGCTAGATGGGCTGTCTTTGGTGGTGCGGCCCGCCGAATCAGTGGCGATTGTGGGCAGCTCGGGTTGTGGCAAAACCACCTTGGTTAACTTGTTGCTGGGCATTGTAAAACCCAATGAAGGCAGCGTGAACATCGGCAGCACCTCGCTCGACAAATTGGGCGCAGAAACCTGGCGCATGCAGGTGGGCACCGTGATGCAAGACGACACCTTGTTTGCGGGTTCTATCAACGACAACATCAGCTTCTTCGACCCTGCGCCCGACTTGGCTTGGCTCGAAGTATGCGCCCGCACGGCCTCGGTTCACGAAGACATTTTGGCCATGCCCATGGGCTACCAAACCCTGGTGGGCGACATGGGCACCGTACTCTCGGGCGGCCAAAAGCAGCGCGTGCTGCTGGCCCGTGCCTTGTACAAAAAACCGTCGCTGCTCTTGCTCGATGAAGCCACCAGCCACTTAGACATCGAACGCGAGATGGCTGTGAACGAAGCCATTGCCAAACTGCACATCACACGCATTGTGGTGGCGCACCGGCCCGAGACCATTGGGTCAGCACAGCGGGTGGTCGAGCTGCAAAACGGCAAGGTTAGTTTTGATGGCAGCAGCGCGGCCTACTTCAACAAAATGGGTATCCGCCTTGCTTCGGCGCCCGCACGCGCATGACGAAGACCCATGTTCTTGCGAACGCTCTTGCACTGTGCCTTGCCCAGCCCTATAGCCATGCGCAAACGCTCATAACGCCACTTCAATTGCGCATGGCCTATGAATGGACGGCTCCTGCTCCGATGGCAGATGCCAGTAGCCCAGCAACATTGCGAGCAGAAGACCTGCTGCGCTCTGCTATTCAAGCGGCTCCAAGTGCTGCAGGCTGTACGCTAGCCGAGTTCGACACCACCAGTGTCTTGAGCCTAGAACGCGCGCTGGAATGGATGCTTTGCCGTAGCCCCAACATGCGCCAAGCCCTGGCCGCAGTCAACGAACAAACCGCGGGTCTTAGACTGGCAGACTTGGCTTGGCGCCCGCAAGTGAACCTATCTGCTGAGCGCGCGTCCAACCGCATTCCGATCAGCAACAACGGCTCCTCTGCGTTGTCGGAAAGCCTAACCGGCTCGGTGGGTTTAAGCTGGGTGCTTTTTGACTTTGGTGCACGTAGCGCAGGCTTGGAGCAAGCGCGCCTATCGCTTGCGTCTGCCCTTGCCGCACAAGACGCCAACACCTTGGCCAGTCTCAGGGACGCGCTAAAAATTTATGTCGAAGCCGCCGCCGCACGGGCCAAACTCGATGTGCAAGAGCAGGCGCTGCGCTTGGCTGCACAAAGCGCCGGTGCTGCACGGGCTAAATATGCCGCCCAAGTAGCCTCTTTGTCTGAAAAATTGCAGGCCGAAACTGCCTTGGCGCAAGCCACCCTGGAACGCGTGCGCGCACAGGGCAATTGGCGGTCAGCTGCGGCAGCACTGGCTGTGGCCATGGGCTTGCGTGCCAACACCGAACTTCTGCTGCCTGCACCCGAAACCGCATTTGCCGAATGGACCGACGACAGCCTCGACGCGGCCGACATGGAACGCATCCGCAACGAGCATCCACGCATACGTGCGTTGCGCGCCGATGCCCAGGCTTTGGCTGCGCGTCTCGATGCTGTACGCGCCGACGGCCGAGGGAGCTTGAGTCTATCGGGTAGCTTAGCCGCAACACGCGCGCTGGGGGTGGGCAATGGCGGTTTTGACCGCAGCGTCAACACCTCACTGCTGGCCACGATACCGCTTTTTAACGGAGCCCAACAAGCTGCCCGCGAGTTACAAGTGCAAAGCCAAATCAGCGCCCGCGAGGCCCTGGTGCAAGCTGCCGAGCGTGAACTCGACATCGCTTTGGCCCAGGCCGTCGTCCAATTGCAAATTGAGCAAGAAAACCAAACAGCCTCGCGCGCATTTCTGAGCACAGCGCAACAAGGCTTTGAGGTAGCCCTGGGGCGCTATAAAGCTGGCGTGGGTTCGATTATTGAATTGCTCACTGCGCAAGCGGCACTGAGCACTGGGCAAGCGCAATGGCAACAGGCCAAAATAGCGCGGGCCAATGCGCAAATTGGCTTAGCCCTTACGGCCGGACGGTTGGGGCCCAGCAGCCAGCGCCGCTAACTACCAGCCCCATGCCCTAGGAGGGGCCGGGCTCTCAAACGTTGGGTGCAACGGGGGGCGGGCAAGGTGTACCGCAGCTACTGGGGTGCGGGTTACACGAGCTCGGAGCTGGGGCAGGCGCTGGGCAAGGTGCTGGCGCTGGAGCTGGGCAAGGTGCGGGTGCTGGACATGGGGCCGGAGCCGCGACCACGCAGCCAAAGTTAAACAGGCTGAGCAATCCAAACAGACCGCAATTAACAACCGGTGCGCAATTAACGGGCGTTGGAGCGGGCCGACAAAAACCAAAACCACCAGCAACCGTGTGCATTTCTTCACGACTCAGAGTACGCATATTTTTACCTCATTAACCAAATAGGCCTAAGACCTTGAGGGTTTGAGTCTAATATGAATACCCAAGTATTGTCAATCAATACAACTTCGGGTCATTTGTCAGGTAAGACGGCATCGACGGTTTTGTCCGCCACTTTGCCGACAATTTTGCCCGCCACTTTGGCCGTACCCACCGCTGCGTCTACGGCCAAGCTGGCCGTCGAAACGGCAATGCTGGCTGCGGCATCGGCCACCGCAATCACGGCACAACCAGACAAACTGCACAAGCCCAAGATGGCCAGAACGCTAAGCCCTTTTCGCAAATGAAGCGACTGGCTTGCAAAAAACATCGACTTGAAGCGCTGCATAGGTTTCCTTAAAGTTTTGCACTGACCCAAGCGTGTACAGAGGCCAAAGCAGCGTCTAGTGCGCTGGCATCGGTGCCACCTGCCATGGCCATGTCGGGTTTGCCACCGCCCTTGCCGCCCACCTGCAGCGCGACAAAGTTCACCAGCTCACCGGCCTTGACCTTGCCCACACTGTCGGGCGTGACGCCAGCGGCGATTTGCACTTTGGCACCATCGACCACGGCCAACACAATCACCGCCGTTTTGAGCTTGTCTTTGAGCTTGTCCATGGTCTCGCGCAGGGCCTTGCTGTCGGCACCGGGCATGCGAGCCACCAAAAGCTTGAGGCCTTTGATTTCAATGGCGGTGCTAAGCAGTTCATCCCCTTGGGCCGAGGCCAATTTGCCTTTGGCAGCGGCCAATTCTTTCTCAAGCGCCTTCACATGCTCTTGCACCTGGGCAATGCGCGCGGCCAGCTCGGCGGGCTGGGCTTTGAGTGCGGCGGCAGCTTGGTTCACGGTGCTCTCTAAACCCTGCACATAGGCCAGTGCATTCGCGCCCGTCACGGCCTCTACCCGGCGCACGCCTGCAGCCACGCCGCTCTCGGCCACAATTTTGAACAAGCCAATGTCACCCGTGCGCTGCACGTGGGTGCCGCCACACAGCTCTTTGCTGGAACCAATCTCTAGCACCCGCACCTCGTCACCGTACTTCTCGCCAAACAGCATCATCGCGCCGGTAGCTTTGGCCGCTTCGATCTCCATCACCCGGGCGCTGGCGGCGGCATTGGATACGACTTGTGCATTCACGCGTTGCTCAATCTCGCTGATTTGCGCGTCGCTCACCGGGGCGTTGTGGGCAAAGTCAAAGCGCGTTTTTTCGGCATCGACCAAGCTGCCTTTTTGTTGCACATGATCACCCAACACCTCACGCAGGGCCTTGTGCATCAGGTGGGTGGCGCTGTGGTTGCGCACCGTGGCGGCGCGCGCGGCGGAGTTCACGCTGGCGGTGATAGCGTCGCCGAGCTTCAAGCTGCCCGACAGCACACTACCGTGGTGGCCAAACACATCGGCCTTGATTTTTTGCGTGTCGGTCACGGCAAACTGGGCACTGCCGTTGTGCAATTGGCCCTCGTCGCCGACCTGCCCACCCGACTCGGCGTAAAAAGGCGTGGTATCCAGCACCACAATCCCATTTTGACCGGCTTTTAGCTCTGAAACGCCCGCCCCGT
Source organism: Betaproteobacteria bacterium (assembly GCA_947448675.1). Classification (GTDB taxonomy): domain Bacteria; phylum Pseudomonadota; class Gammaproteobacteria; order Burkholderiales; family Burkholderiaceae_C; genus CANFOR01. The sequence continues at coordinate 16,930 of CANFOR010000016.1, read as the reverse complement.
CTGCGTAGAGCGCTACTATTTTTGTAGCTTGCTCGAGCTTTTCATAGCCCACAAACGTGTTGCCAGCGCCGCTGTAGTCCAGCGCTTTGTCCATCTTGAACTTGCCAGCGGCGCGGGCCTTGGCTTTTTGCGCGTCCATGGCAGCGTGAAAGCCGGGCTCGTCGACGCTGAGTTCGCGCTCGCGACAAACGTCATTGGTCAAGTCGAGCGGGAAGCCATAGGTGTCGTGCAATTTAAAGGCTACATCACCGGGCAGCACCTGGAGCTTGGCCATGCCTGTGGCAGCTTCAAAACCGAGCGCAGCGTCCAAAATTTGCATGCCCGTTTCCAGCGTCTCGAAAAACCGTTCCTCCTCCACCCGCAGCACGTCCATGATGCGCTGCTCCTGCGCGGCCAGGTTGGGGTAAGCCGCGCCCATCAGCTTGACCAAATCAGGCACCAGCTTGTGGAAAAAGGGGGTCTTCTTGCCCAGCTTGTAGCCGTGGCGGATGGCGCGGCGGATGATGCGGCGCTGCACGTAGCCACGGCCTTCGTTGCTGGGGATGACGCCGTCGCTCACCAAAAACGCGGTGGCGCGGATGTGGTCGGCAATCACACGCAGGCTCTTGTGGCCCAGGTCTGCCTCGCCCGTCTCGCGGGCAGCGGCTTTGATCAGCGCGTCAAAAATATCGATCTCGTAATTGCTGTGCACGTGTTGCAAGATGGCGGCCAGGCGCTCCAGGCCCATGCCGGTGTCTACGCATTGCGCGGGCAGCTTGGTGAGCGAGCCGTCGGCATGCATTTCAAACTGCATGAACACATGGTTCCAAATTTCGATGAAGCGGTCGCCGTCTTCGCCGGGGCTGCCCGGCGGCCCGCCGGGGATGTGCGCGCCGTGGTCGTAAAAAATCTCGCTACAGGGGCCGCAAGGGCCGGTGTCGGCCATCATCCAGAAGTTGTCACTCTTGTATTTGCCGCCTTTGTTGTCGCCGATGCGGATCACGCGCTCGGGCGGCAAGCCGATTTCTTGGGTCCAGATGCCATAGGCCTCGTCGTCGTCGATGTAGACGGTGGCGGTGAGCTTGTCGGCGGGCAGCTTGTAGACCTGGGTGAGCAGCTCCCAGCCCCACTTGAGCGAGTCGCGCTTGAAGTAATCGCCAAAGCTCCAGTTGCCAAGCATCTCGAAGAAGGTGTGGTGGCGCGCCGTGTAGCCTACGTTTTCGAGGTCGTTGTGTTTGCCGCCCGCGCGCAGGCAGGCTTGCACAGAAGCGGCGCGCACGTAGTTGCGCTTGTCGGTGCCCAAAAACACGTCTTTGAACTGCACCATGCCCGAGTTGGTGAACATCAGCGTGGGGTCATTGCCCGGCACCAGCGGGCTGGAGGCGACCAGGGTGTGGCCTTTGCTGGCAAAAAAGTCCAAGAAGGTTTTACGGATGTCGGCGACGGTGAAGAGAGGGGTGGAGCTGGCTTGGGTCATAGGCCCGCATTTTACGTGGGCAAGTTAACAGGTTGCACGACCAGCCGCGCGGCCAACGCAGAGCTGTGCAGCCAGCAGCGCAGATTTTCGTTAAAGTCGGGGCATGAAAAAGCTTTCTATGTTCCAGGTGCTGCTGTGCGGCGCGATGATCGTCACGCTCTCGATGGGCATCCGCCACGGCTTTGGCCTGTGGCTGCAACCAGTGACGCAGGCCAATAACTGGAGCCGCGAGACCTTTGCATTGGCAATTGCGGTGCAAAACATCAGCTGGGGTGTTGCGGGTATTTTTGCCGGCATGGTGGCCGACAAATTTGGCGCCTTCAAGGTCATCATGCTCGGGGCGGTGCTGTATGCGCTGGGCTTGCTGGGCATGGCGCATTCGCCCACGCCACTGTTGTTTACGCTCTCTGCTGGCGTGCTGATTGGCATAGCCCAGGCGGGCACCACCTATGCCGTGATCTACGGCGTGATTGGCCGCAACGTCAGCGCTGAAAAGCGCTCTTGGGCCATGGGCATTACAGGTGCGGCGGGCTCGTTTGGGCAATTTTTGATGGTGCCCACCGAGGGCTTTTTGATCAGCCATTTTGGTTGGCAACAAGCCCTGAGTTTGCTGGGCTTTGCGGCCCTCATCGTGGTGCCCCTGGCTTTTGGTTTGCGCGAGCCCCACTTTGCTGGCGGCGCAGTGGCCAAGCGCGAACAAACCATTGTGCAAGCGTTAACCGAGGCCTTTAAGTACCCGAGTTTTCAGCTGCTGATGGCGGGTTATTTTGTCTGCGGTTTCCAGGTGGTCTTCATTGGTGTGCACATGCCCAGCTACCTGAAAGACAAGGGGCTTGACCCGATGGTGGCCAGCTATGCGCTGGCGCTGATTGGCCTGTTCAATGTGTTTGGCACCTACATCGCGGGCAGCTTGGGCCAGCGCCTGCCCAAGGCGCGGATTTTGTCCTTTATTTACTTTGCGCGGGTGGTGGCGATTAGCCTGTTTTTGCTGGTGCCGATCTCGCCTACTAGTGTGTATATTTTTGCAGCGGCCATGGGCTTTTTGTGGCTCTCCACGGTGCCGCCGACCAATGCCGTGGTGGCGCAAATTTTTGGCGTTCAGCATATGTCGATGCTCAATGGTTTTGTGTTTTTTAGCCACCAAATTGGCAGCTTCATGGGTGTGTGGCTGGGCGGTTACCTGTACGACAAAACCAGCAGCTATGACATCGTCTGGTACATCGCCATAGCGCTGGGCGTGTTTGCGGGCCTAATCAATCTGCCGGTGAATGAAAGCGCCATTGTGCGCAGAGCGCCGCTGGCAGCCTGAGCAAACCATGCCGCGCCTGCCCTCCCCCTGGCTGCGTGCCGCTGCTTACAGCGCGGTCTACAGCGCCATAGCTGCGGCCCTGCTGGCCGTGTTTGCGCTCTACACCCGGTCTGATTTTTTGCTGACTTTGGCCAATCAAATTTGGGCCTGTTGGTAAGCGCTATGGCATCTGCAACACCGCCGCCCGAACATGGCAGACCCCATGGCGCAGGGCACGGCAGCCAAGTGCCGAGCGCCTGGGTTCAGCGCTGGAGCCACTTGGTGCCAGCCGGTGGCCCGGTACTCGACGTAGCCTGCGGCTGGGGCCGCCACACACGCTGGTTTTACCAGCAAAAACACCCGGTGACGGGCGTGGATAGTGCGTTAGCAGCTATTGATTTTATAGCATCCGCATTACCAGGTAGCCGCATGCTGTGTGCCGACATCGAGGCCGGGCCCTGGCCTTTTGCGGGCCAGCAGTTTGCCGGCATCGTCGTCACCAACTACCTGTGGCGGCCTTTGTTCCCGAGTTTGCTAGCGAGTTTGGCCACGGGCGGCGTGCTGATTTACGAGACCTTTGCGGCGGGCAATGCAAGCGTTGGCAAACCCTCGCGGCCCGACTTTCTGCTGCAGCCCGGCGAGCTGCTGCAGCGCTGCGCTGCTTTGCGCGTGGTGGCTTATGAAGAGGGTTTTTTGGACGCTCCCGCACGCTATGTGCAGCGCATCGCGGCTGTGCGCGAGGCGCAGAGCGCGGAGGCGCATCAAAGCCCAGGTAATTTGGCATCAATCACACCACCACGCTATGCGCTGGCGGCCAGCGCGCCCGGGTAAAATCACGGCATGAAGCAAATTACTGGCAGCATCGTCGCCCTTGTCACCCCCATGCATGCCGACGGCAGCGTGGACTACCCCTGTCTGCGCAAGCTGATCGACTGGCATATCGCCGAAGGCACCGACTGCATAGGCGTAGTCGGCACCACCGGCGAGTCGCCCACGGTGAGCGTGCAAGAGCATTGCGAGATCATTCGCGTCTCGGTCGAACAGGCCAACAAGCGGGTGCCCATCATGGCGGGCTGCGGAGCCAACTCCACCGCCGAGGCGATTGAGCTGGCCAAGTACGCCAAGGGCGTCGGCGCAGACTGCCAACTGCAGGTGGTGCCCTACTACAACAAGCCCACGCAAGAAGGCCAGTACCAGCACTTCAAAGCCATTGCCGAAGCCACCGGCGACCTGCCGATTATTTTGTACAACGTGCCTGGACGCACGGTGGCCGATATGGCCCATGACACGGTGCTGCGTTTAGCCGCTGTGCCGGGCATTGTGGGCATCAAAGAAGCCACTGGCAATATTGAGCGCGCGCAGTGGCTGATCCGCGACGTGCCGCCAGGTTTTGCGATTTACTCGGGCGACGACCCCACCGCCGTGGCGCTGATGCTCTGCGGTGGCCACGGCAATGTGAGCGTGACCGCCAATATTGCACCGCGCTTGATGCACGAGCTGTGCGTGGCCGCCATCGCCGGTAATGCCAGCCAAGCCATGGCGATTCAACGCCAACTCATGCCGGTGCACAAACAGCTGTTTGTTGAAGCCAACCCGATTCCGCTTAAGTGGGCCATGGCCCGCATGGGCCTGTGCGGCCCGGCCCTGCGCTTGCCCATGACCACGCTGGAGCCGCGCAATGAAACCATCGTAGAAGGCGCACTGCGCTTGAGCGGCCTGCTATAAAAATGAAAGCACTTTCCCCCATGCATGCTCCCCGTTTGATTCCTATGGCGCTCGCCATCAGTGCCCTGTTGGCCATCAGCGCTTGCTCCAGCCTCGACGGTGAACGCATCGACTACCGCAGCGAGCGCAAAGCCAGCACGCTCGACATTCCGCCCGACCTGACGCAACTCTCGCGCGACAACCGCTACGTGGTGCCCGGCGCTTCGGTTTCGGCTTCGGGCTACAAAACCGAGCCCAACGCTCCCGGCGTGCCCGTAGCAGCCAATAGCGTGGGCGACGTGCGCCTGATGCGCGAAGGCAATGTGCGTTGGTTGGTGGTGGATCGCCCGGCCGACAAGCTGTGGGAGCCCACCCGCAGCTTCTGGCAAGAAAGTGGTTTTGCATTGGCGATTGACCAGCAAAACATTGGCATTTTGGAAACCGACTGGGCCGAGAACCGCGCCAAAATTCCGCAAGACTTTATCCGCAACACCTTGGGCAAACTTCTCGATACCCTGTACTCGTCGGGCGAGCGCGACAAGTTCCGCACCCGTTTCGAGCGCAATGCAGCGGGCAGCACTGAAATCTACATCAGCCACCGCGGCATGGCCGAACAATACAAATCCACCAGCGACCGCAGCCAGGGCACTATATGGGCACCTCGCGCCGCCGACCCCGAGTTAGAGGCTGAATTTTTACGCCGCCTGATGGTGCGCCTGGGCGTGAGCCCCGAGCAGTCTAAAACCGTAGTCGCCGCAGCCACTGCGCCCAAGCAAAGCTCACGCGTAACTTCTGCCAATGGTGTACCCGTAGTGCAGGTTGACGAGGGCTTTGACCGGGCTTGGCGCCGCGTCGGCTTGGCGCTGGACCGCACTGGCTTCACCGTAGAAGACCGAGACCGCGCGCAGGGCCTGTACTTTGTGCGCTACGTAGAGCCCAGCGCCATCAAAGAAGAAGGTTTGTTCAGCAAGCTTTTTAGCAAGAACAAAGACGTCGCCCCCCTCAAATACCGCATTGTGCTCAAGAGCGAAGGCGAGTCGACTACGGTGTCGGTGCAAAACGCGCAGGGCGCTGCCGACAGCTCGGCCAATGCCCAGCGCATGGTGCAAGTCATCGCCGACGACCTAAAGTAACCGTGCGCTTTCGCAGCCTGGGCAGCGGCAGTTCAGGCAATGCCACAGTGGTCGAGGCCACTGACGGACTGCAGGTTTCCCGCTTGCTCGTGGACTGCGGTTTTGGCATTCGCCAGCTCGAAGCCCGCTTGGCCCGCGCTGGCTTGGGCTGTGCCCAACTAGACGCCATTTTTATCACCCACGAGCATGCCGACCACATCGGCTGCGCGGTGGCGCTGGCACGCAAACACCGCATAGCGCTGTGGATGAGCCGTGGCACCTATGCCGCGATCGGCGCGCCCGAGCTAGACGGCTTGCTTTGCATTGCCGCAGACGGCCAAAGCATTGCGCTGGGCTGCTTGCAAGTGCAGCCCTTTACCGTGCCACACGACGCGCGCGAACCCTTGCAGCTGAGCTGCAGCGACGGGCAGCGCAAGCTGGGCATTTTGACCGACCTGGGCCACGCCTCGTCGCATGTGAGCGCCAGCCTGCAGCACTGCCACGCCTTGCTGCTTGAATGCAACCACGATCTGGCCTTGCTGGCACAGTCGAGCTACCCGGCGTTTTTGAAGGCGCGTGTCGCGGGCCGCTTGGGGCACTTGTGCAATGAAGACGCAGCGGCCTTGGCCCATGCCCTGCAGCACCCAGGTTTAAACACGGTAGTGGCCGCGCATTTGAGCGAGCACAATAACCGGCCCGTGCTGGCCCGCCAAGCCTTGGCCCAGGCCCTGGGGCGCGCGCCCGAAGATATTGGTACTGCCAGTGCCAGCGAGGGCACCGACTGGCTCAGCGTCTGACGCCTTGGCCTGCGTATAACGCACGCATAAAAAGAACCAACATAAAAAAAGCCACCCGAGGGTGGCTTTTTCGAAGCAGCGAAGAATTACTTCTTCATTGCGTCGGCAGCTTTGGTCGCAGCAGCTTTAGCAGCATCGGTAGCAGCACCAACGGCTTTGTCAGCAGCGCCCTTAGCGGCGTCTTTGGCAGCGTCCACAGCAGCGGTAGCGGCACCAGCAGCAGCGCCGGTAGCAGCAGAAGCTGCGTCGGTCGCAGCGCCAACAGCAGCAGAAGCGGCAGCGGTAGCAGCACCGGTAGCGGCGCCAGCAGCAGCGGAAGCAGCGTCTTTGGCAGCGTCAACTACGGCAGCAGCAGGAGCGGCAGGTGCAGCAGCAGGAGCGGCTTCTTCTTTTTTACCGCAAGCGGCCAAGGCGATAGCAGCAACCAAAGATGCCAGTACGAGGGATTTTTTCATTTCAATTCCTTTAGAGGGGGATAGATAAACAATTTCCGGAAATCGTCGTGAAAGCACCCGAAATGGCGCTTTCAGACCAAGTGAAAGGACTCGAGCTCTTTCTCTCAGCCTCCAATTATATGCTGAATTTATTAACGATTAACTTTGCTCAGCTAACGGGCAGCTTGGCGCTGCCAACGCCAGGCCATCCAAGCACACCCACTCGCTACAAAACTTGTAGCTGCCGACGCCCAGTAGACGCTGGTTAAGCCATAGTTTGCACTTAAAGCACCACCGAGCAAGCCACCCAGCACCCCGGTAATGCCATAGGCAATCACGGTATACAAGGCCTGGCCGCGTCCGCGCAGTCGCCCAGGGAAGTGGTGCGAGAGCAAAGCGATGCAAACCGTGTGGTGGGCGGCAAATGTCAGGGCATGCAGAGCTTGCGCCAATACCAAGACCCACAAGACATGGGCCCAACTGGCGGTCAGGCCCATGCGCAGCAGCATGGCAAGGCTGCACAGCAGCATCCAGCCCGTGAGCGAGAGCAAGGGCAACCAGCGGCCTTGGGTATAAAACCACGCAATTTCGACAACGACCGAGACCGCCCAGAGCACGCCGATCATGGTTTTGCTGTAACCCAGAGCGTCGAGGTAGAGCGAAAAAAATACGTAAATGCCAATGTGTGCGAGCACATGAAAAAACGCAGCGGCAAAAAACCATTGAACTGGGCGCTGGCGCAGCACCGGCAGCACCGCTAGGCGCTTTTGGTGCAGGGGCACGGCCTCTTTCAGGTCGGGCATCAACCAGACACTGAGCACCACCGCCGCAATGGTGAGGCTGGTCCAGGCTGGGAAATGGCGCATGCCAAAGTGCTCGAACCACCAGCCCGCCAGCAGCACCGTGAGCAAAAAACCCAGCGAACCAAACAAGCGCACCCGCCCATAGCGCTTGGCGTCAAAGCCACCACCTTGGCTGACCAAATGGGCCATAGCGGCCTCGCTCATCGGCATCATGGCGCTGGTGTGGGTGAACATCACCAGCAGCACTGCGAGCAGCCACCATTGGCTAAGCGGAAACCACAGACCCAGTGCAGCCACAAAGGCCGCGCTGGCGCCATAGCGCAAGAGCTTGACGCGCTCACCCGAATGGTCAGACAACCATCCCCAGGCATAGGGCGCAAACAAGCGGGTTACGGCCTGGGCCGAAGTGAGCAAGCTGATGGCGAACAAGCCATAGCCCATGTCTTTGAACCACAGCGGCAGGTAGGGGTTAAAAAAACCGATGTGCGCAAAATAACTCGCGGACAGCGCCGCAAACGGCAGCAGCTGGCGGCGTGTGCTCAAAGCCTGGCCTGAATGTCGGGCGTGGTCACCACCACGTCAGCACATTGGGCGCGCTGCTGCAGCGCATGCTCCATCACCACCAAGGCCAGCATGGCCTCGGCAATGGGCGTGGCACGAATGCCTACGCAAGGGTCGTGGCGGCCCTTGGTAATCACTTCGGTCGGCAGGCCCGCCAGGTCGATGGTCTGGCGCGGGCTGATGATGGAGCTGGTGGGCTTGATGGCAATTTGCACCTCCAGGTCTTGGCCGGTAGAAATGCCACCGAGCACGCCACCCGCGTGGTTGCTGGCAAAGCCTTGCGGCGTGAGCGAGTCGCCGTGCGTCGTTCCACGCTGAACCACGCTGCCAAAGCCGCTGCCAATTTCCACGCCCTTGACAGCATTGATACCCATCATGGCGTAGGCAATGTCGGCATCCATTTTGTCAAACAGCGGTTGGCCCAAACCAACCGGCATGCCGGTTGCGACCACGCGGATGCGCGCGCCGCAGGAGTCGCCCGCTTTGCGCAGTGCGTCCATGTAGTCTTCTAGCGCTTGTACATGGGCTGCCGGTGCAAAGAACGGGTTATTTGGCACATGCTCCCAGCTCTCAAACGCAATCGGCATCTCGCCAATTTGCACCATACATCCCATAAAGCGCGTGCCGTATTGCTCTAGCAACCACTTCTTGGCCACCGCACCGGCCGCCACCATGGGCGCAGTCAGGCGCGCTGACGAGCGCCCGCCGCCGCGCGGGTCGCGCAGGCCGTATTTGTGCAGATAGGTGTAGTCGGCGTGGCCGGGGCGAAAGCTTTGCGCAATGGCGCTGTAGTCTTTGCTGCGCTGGTCGGTATTTTTGATCAAGAGGCAAATCGGCGTGCCGGTTGTTTTGCCTTCGTACACGCCGCTGACAATCTCGACTGCATCGGGCTCGTTGCGCTGGGTCACATGGCGGCTGGTGCCGGGGCGGCGGCGGTCCAGATCGCCTTGGATGTCGGCCTCGCTCAAAGCCATGCCCGGTGGGCAGCCGTCGATCACGCAGCCGATGGCCGGGCCGTGGGATTCACCAAAGTTGGTGACTGCGAATAAATTTCCAAAAGTATTGCCGCTCATAGCCAGATTATCCCATTGCCGGGCCGGTGCTACAGTTCTAGCGTTTGCCCCGATGCAGCCTTACAGGTCACGGTATACGCTCACCTAGTCCAGGAGACAAAACATGCAACTGAGCCACGAACAACACGCGCAATTTGAGCGCGACGGTTACCTATTCTTCCCCAGCCTCTTCAGCCCTGAAGAAACCTGCAAACTCAACGCGGCGGTGCCCGCCCTCTACGAGCGGCGCGAGGCTTTTAACGTGCGCGAGAAAGGCTCCGACGCGGTGCGCACCAACTTCGCTGCCCACATGTATTCAAGAGAGTTTGCCACCCTGGCGCGCCACCCGCGCATGATCGAGCCGGTCGAAAGTCTGTTTGGTGAAAAGCTCTACATGCACCAGTTCAAAATCAACGGCAAGATGGCCTTTGAGGGCGACGTCTGGCAGTGGCACCAAGACTACGGCACCTGGCTCAACGACGACATGATGCCCACCGAGCGCGCCATGAACATCGCCATTTTTTTAGACGACGTGAACGAGCACAACGGTCCGCTGATGTTCATCCCCGGCAGCCATAAGCGCGGCGTGATCGACGCCAAACATGACTTGACTACCACCAGCTACCCGCTGTGGACGGTCGACAACGACCTCATTCGCCAATTGGTCGAACGCGCCGGTGGCAAAGGCCGCTACGACCAAGACGGCCGCCTCGTCGACAGCGGCATCGTCAGCCCCAAAGGCCCCGCGGGCTCGATGATTCTCTTCCACAGTTGCCTAGTGCATGCCTCGACCAGCAACCTCAGCCCCTGGAACCGCGTGAGCGTGTACCTGAGCCTATGCGCCGTGGGCAACCACATTCGCCGCCACAAGCGGCCTGAGTACATCGCCCACCGCGACTTCACACCTATTAGCTGCCTGCCCGACGATTGCTTGCTAAAAGACTACCCCGTCGATTTGCCCTGGAAGAACGGCCTGCCCGCCAGCGCCCTGCAAACCTCGCTGCAGCCCTTTGACGCCAGCCCGCAGCCAGCATGAGCGCCGCCAGACCACTCCAAGGCGCGAAGGCCCTCTCGGGGGCCAGCGATGTACGCGTAGCGACCCGCGTGGGGGCCCTGTGAACCTCCACACCAAACTGCAGCAACGCGCTGCCAACAACAAACCCATCCGCATTGGCCTGATTGGCGCAGGAAAATTTGGCTCGATGTACCTGGCGCAGATTCCGCGCACGCCGGGCGTGCACCTGGTGGCGATTGCCGACTTGTCACCCAGCGCGGCCCGCGCCAACCTTGCCCGCGTAGGGTGGAATACTGCTGCAACGCAGGCACAGTCTGCGTACGAAGCTATCAAAACAGGAGCAACCTGGATCACCGATGACTGGCAAGCCGTGGTCAGCTGCCCGCAGATCGACATCATCGTCGAGTGCACTGGCAACCCGGTGGCGGCGGTAAACCACATCTTGGGCGCGTTTGCGTACGGCAAACATGTGGTGAATGTCACTGTCGAAGCCGACGCCTTTTGTGGCCCGCTGTTGGCACGCAAAGCCGCTGAAAAAAGTCTGGTGTATTCACTGGCCTTTGGCGACCAGCCCGCGCTGATTTGCGAGCTCGTAGACTGGGCGCGCACCTGCGGCTTCCCGGTGGTGGCGGCGGGGCGCGGCCACAAGTGGCTGCCGCACTTTGCGCAATCCACGCCCGACACCGTATGGGGCTACTATGGCCTCACCCCCGAGCAGGCGGCGCGCGGCGGGCTCAACCCCAAAATGTTCAACAGCTTTTTAGACGGTTCCAAACCCAGCATAGAGAGCACAGCAGTGAGCAACGCCACTGGCCTGGGCGTGCCCAGCAATGGCCTACTCTACCCGCCTGCGAGTGTGGAAGACATTCCCTTCGTCACCCGCCCCATATCCGAGGGCGGCGTGCTCGAGCGCAAGGGCATGGTAGAAGTGATTTCTTCGCTCGAAAAAGATGGCCGCGCCATTCCGTACGACATACGCATGGGCGTGTGGGTTACCGTGGAGGCCGAGACCGACTACATCAAGAACTGCTTTGAAGAATACAACGCCCACACCGACCCAAGCGGCCGCTACTTCACGCTCTACAAGCGCTGGCATCTGATTGGCCTGGAGGTAGGCGTGAGCGTGGCCAGTGTGGCCCTGCGCGGCGAGCCCACCGGCGTGGCCACCGGCTGGAACGCCGACGTCGTGGCCACCGCTAAAAAAGACTTGAAAGTGGGTGAACTGCTCGACGGCGAAGGTGGCTACACCGTCTGGGGCAAGCTGTTACCCGCTGCCAACTCGCAGGCACTGCGCGGCGAAGGTGGCCTGCCACTGGGCTTGGCGCACAACGTGAAGGTTATTCGCCCGGTTGCCCAAGGCCAAAGCCTCACCTGGGCCGACGTGGCCATCGACACCAGCACCCGCGCCTACCAAGTGCGGCGCGAGATGGAGAGCTTGTTCAAGGCAGCGCTATAAACCCAGCGCCTTGCAAACTCGCTATCAGTGCACCAAGCCTGTTGCTGCCGCGTCTTTCGGTAAAGCGCTGTGTATCTTTCTCAATTATTTCAGCACACCTGTGACTTCCAGCGTCACGCGGCGATCGGGTTGCAAGCAAGTCACAAGCGCAGCCTGTGCCAATTTGGCCGAACACGCTAAGCCGGTGGACTCTCGTGTACCGCGTCCTTGCGCATTGGTGTTGTCCGCTTTAACACCCAAAGACTCTAAATAAGCGCGCACGGTTTGGGCACGGTTTTGCGACAGGGCGTCATTGTAGGCCTCACTGCCCAAGCGGTCGGTGTGTCCGTGAATGTTCAAGCTCTGGATGGACTTGTAGCCCTTCAAGCGCTCGGCCATGCGTTTGAGGTTTTCATGGCCGCCGGGTAGTAAATCGCCTAGGCTCGATTTGTTAAATTGGAACAATGCGTCGGAGATAAGCACGAAACTTTCTTTCACCACGGGCGCTGCTATAGAGGCCGCTACGGGCGCACTTACAGACATGGGTGTTACTGACGTTGCTACAACAATAGGAGCTACTGACGCAGACGCAGTGCGAGCTACTAAATGGGCAGCGGGTTGCGGGCAGGCTGCGGCTTCGCTAGCGGCTTTGGTGCTGGCGTCTTCGGCCATGGCAATATGCGGTGCGGCGGCGCGCCAGCCGGTTTGCTCGTGGGCGTGGCCTGCACGCACCAAGCGCACCTCACCGCAGGCGACGCTGCGGGCATTGCAAGCCAGGGTGTTGTCTTGGCCTTTGAAAGCGGTAAATTTGGCCCAGAGATCTTCGCGCTCACGCAAGCTACCCGCAATCAATGGCGTTTCAAAGCCCACTTTAGCATTTTTATTGTTTTCTAAAGCTTGGATAATTTTAGAAGATTCTGCTAAAGACTCTTCTACATAGCCGGTACGGTCGTTCTCGTGGTACTGGGCTTTGGCAGTGTCGAGCCAGCACTGGGCTTTGGCCAGTGAGTAGTTGTTTTGCGCAATGCCCGCTTCACTCAGCTTCTTCAGGCGCTGCTGAAAGGCGTCGATGGTATTGCGGTCGCCCAAAATGGCTTCAGCGGTAATGCGTTGGCTTTGCGGGGTCATGCCCAGGGCCTGCGAAGTAGTCTCAAGCGCTTCGTTTTTTGTAGCTGTAAACGCGCAACCAGTAAGGGCTGTAGCCAATAAGATGATGGTAAAGAGGTTTTTCATAGCGCTTCTTGTCATGCTTAAAATTAAAATTTATAGCGCAGGTTCAAGACCCAGCCACGGTTCATATAGTCGGAGCCAGTGAGGTCTTTGTCAACAAAACCGCGCCAGTTGTAGCCCAAGCCGAGCATTAAATTGTCTACCGCGGTCCAGCCGCCTTCAAGACCATAGGCATACTGCTTAGAGCCACCTTGGCCTTGCAAAATGGTGGTCAGCGCACCAATCGAATAGCGGTTGGTAATGTCATAAGTCACGCGGCCACCCCACAGGAAAGCGCTGTAATTGCTTTGTACACTGCTCAGCAGCAATTCGTTCACGCTTTTGGCCGCCAAGCGTGTGCTAAGCACCCAGGGCCGTGAGGGGTGGTAATTCGCCCGCAGGGTCATGATGCTGGTTTTGCTACTGGCACTGGCACCGTCGTCTTGTGTTTTGTATTCCAGTAAACCCAGTGCATCAACTTGGTTGTTGTCCACGGGTCGGAAGGCTAGGCCCATTTGCGCGCGGTTTTGTCGGTTGTCTGCCGCGCCTGACTGGGGTTGGATCAAACTGTAATAGTCACGGAATAACACCGACCAATCCCGGTTGATCTTGCGTACGGCGCTGAGCGTGGTGAGCCAGTTCTGGTTGCTATTGTCTTTGCGCCACTCCACACGGCCAGACGCCTTCCACAAGGGGTTAGCGGTGTACTCCAGGCCCACGGCAGCAGCGGTAGCGCCGGTGGACACGTTGGGGTTGACGGCGCTGGCGTCAGCGCTACGGCTCACGGTGCGCTCAAGATTGGTGTTCAAGCGCCAGCCTTCGGCCAAGCGCCAGCCATTGCGCAGTCCGACGGCGGCCTCGACGGTGTTGGCATTGCCGGTGTCGCGCAAACGGTATTCGTTGTAGGCGCTGCCGTCTTTCATGTACTGGGTGTCGATTCCCAATGCATAGGTTTGCATGCTGGCACCAGTGCCTAAACCATAAATACCACTGTAGCTATTGGCGTTTTCGTAGCGGCCATAAATGCGGGTTTTGTCGGCCACGCGCCAGTCTGCTCCCAAGCGGTAGAGCAAAGAGCTGTCGGTGTTGGTTTCTTTTTGTACTTCGCCGCTGAGGTTCACGCTGGGCGTGGCTTTGTAGTTAGCGTTAACAAACAAAGAGCTAGCATCAAGCTTAGTGGCTGGCACGGCTGCTACAGGAACAATAGCAGCTGGCGTGCACACAATGGGGTTGCCCGTGGCCGGGTCAATATTTTGGTTGCCTTGCTGATTAATGCCAAAGCCGGTGTTGTAGCCCGTTGTCGTGTTCGCGGTGCTGGAGCTTCCAGCGGCCGATGTGCAGCTGCCGTTGGCAAGCGTTTGTTGCGTTAAATTGGTTTGCGTGACATGGCGTAAACCGGCATTGATAGTTAAGCTAGGGTTGACCTTAATGCCTACACCAACCGAACCAGATGTGCTGGTGCTACCCAAGATGCGGTTGTCTTGCTTGGCTACTTCGGCATTTACTGACAGTTGTGGGTTGATTTGGTAGGCGCCCGAGACGCCAGCGTCGGACTTACCAGCTGTGACGCCCGAAGAGGGGTTGTAGAAGCTGTCGTCAGATCGCAGTGCGTAGGCACGGGCACGCAAGCTAGCGTCTGCATGGCGCAACTCGACACGTTCTGCGTTGCCGCTAACCTCGCCCACGCGCCCAGCAAAGCTGCCGGTGGTGTTGGCGTTCAGGCTATTGGTGTTGACCACGGCATTGGTGCTGGCCACTTCGGCGATGAGTTCGGTTTTAGGACCGAGCTTAACCAGTGCATTGAGGCCGCGCATCTCAAACCCGGCAGACGGGTTTTCGTCTTTAATCAGTACGCCGCCAACGGTAACGCTGTCACCCAGTTTGACGCGGGCGTCTGCTCCGGCCACAAAGTAATGCGCGCCACCTTGGTCTACCTCGTAGGTGATGCGAATCGACACCGGGTTGCCCTGGTCGTCCAAGCTGGGCACAGGCGCGCGGAAGACGATTTGGCCGTTAAAGGGCTCGAAGTCGTAGTCGCTCAGAGCCGTGAGCAAAGTGTTGCTGATGATGGCTGTAGGGCGGTTGCGGTCACGCACCAATATCTCTACTTTTTCAGTGCCCTTAACACCATTGGGGTTAGAGACGCTGTAGGGGCCCGACATGCCGCGCGCAGGGAATTCGTCGACATACTGTGCCAACGACTGCTGGGCCGCAAAGGTGTTGGCAATGATGTTGCCTTCTTCGTAGTGGGCTTTGAGGCCGGGCAACGAACGGCTGTATTGGCTCAGTTGGCGGGCTGGGTTGTTGTCGGCTGTGGTGTAGTCTCCGTAGAGCACATAGGTGAGGTTTTTGTCCAAACGCACATAAAGCTTGCCGGTGCTCTGTGCGTCTACTGTGCGCAGGGCGGAGTCGCCATAGACAGGGTAGAAGGTGTTGGGGTCAATGGTTTGGAACAGCTGGCGGGTGACGATCTTGTCGGAGTCGTAGGCAACGGTGAGCAGGTAGTCGCCTTTGATCTTGCCCTTCAGGTACACCGCAGCACGGCCTGCAGCATGCATTGAACCGGCGTTGAAGTCACGGTTCATGCCTTTGATTTCTTCGTCGAAGCCATCGTTTTGACCAACGGGCACGATGCCACCGGGATTGAATTTGTCAGAGCGCAAGCGCCCTTCGATCAAGCCGACCATCATCATTTTGCGCAGATCGGGCACGTAGCGCACCACGACTTTTTCCACTAAGCCTTTGACGCTGATGCGCAAGGTGACGGCATTGGGTTTGTAGGGTGCGATCAGCTTGAACTGCAACAGGCCGCCCTGGGCCTTGGCTTGCACGCCAGGCTGGATGCGGTCGATGTCGCCACGGTCTGCGCCCCATTCCGAAGTAGTGCGGCCGGGCAGCAAAATGCGGGCGTCGGCATTGACTTCGATGGTGACCTCTACATCGTCTTTAATGGGCATGCCCTTGATGTCGAGCAATTGCACGCTCACTGGAGTGGCTTGCACACCGTCAGCAGGCAGGTTGTCGCCAGCAACTTTGATGAGGATTTTGTCTACCGGAGAAGACAGGCGCTCCATAAAGCTGGTGAAGGGCCGCGGGCCAATGGCACTGGTGCCACCAGGTACGCCCGTTTCAAACAAAGACTTGTTGTCTGGTGTGTCGGCACTGGTGGTGTTGATGGCCGTCTGGGCAAAAGCCGTCACCTGCAGCACCATGATTGCCACTGCGATGGGGGTGCGCTGCATAGCCATGTTCATCATTGAATATTGGGTGGTGTGCGAATGCTTCATTTCGTCACCCCACTGCTGTTAACCGCATCCGACTGGGGTGGCGGCGTTTTGTTTTTGTCCATCTCCGGCTCAGCAACCTTGCCCCGACGGGCTTTGACTTGATCCAAGATCTCTGGAGTGCAAGAGCCTTCGATAAAGTCGGCACGGGCCAACTCACCGCCTTTGAGGTCCACGAAAATGCTGTCGCCCACACCAGCGTTGCGGTTGCTCGACGGGAAGATGCGCGAGCGCTCCGGCAAGCTGCTGTCGTCGATCTTGATGACATG
This sequence comes from Betaproteobacteria bacterium, assembly GCA_947448675.1. Taxonomy (GTDB): domain Bacteria; phylum Pseudomonadota; class Gammaproteobacteria; order Burkholderiales; family Burkholderiaceae_C; genus CANFOR01. The sequence goes on along the minus strand of CANFOR010000016.1, from coordinate 511 downwards.
GGTATGTGCACGCATACCGCAAATGCTGTACTTGCCTTCAGCGTCCGTGGTGATGACGGTACCGTTCAAGAAGAAGAGACGCACGCCCGGGATGCCCAGCTCTTGCGAGCCGCTTTCGTTGTTTTGCACATGGTCGCCGTTGCAGTCAACAAAAACCTTGCCTGCAATGCAGCCGTCATTGCTGAAGATGCCACCCTGCACATTGACTTTGAACAAGCCGGTGTTGGAGCGCAGCGTGCTGCCAGTGGGGCCTGGGAAACCTGCGTTAGCGCGGTTCACACCATCGCCCTGGGCCGAGCCCACACCCAAGCGCACGTAGTAGCTCAGCTCGAGCGTTGTATTGCCTGCAATAGTCCAGGTACCGAAGGTGAGCGAGCGTCCGACTCCACCTGCTGGGTCGGCTTGCACGGTGGTGCCACCGATGCGCGCAGTGCCAGGGATGTAGCGGAAGCCCGCGGGCAGCATGTCTTGTACTGTCACGCCAGCAATCGGGCCCGAGGTGGTGTTGACC